>JAJYOH010000145.1 GCA_021796315.1 Chloroflexota bacterium | reverse complement strand
CTTTGATGAAGTGATGACAGGCTTTCGCGTTCATCGCGGCGGCGCGCAAACGCTTTATAACATCAAGTCAGATTTAACAACTTTGGGAAAAGTCATCGGTGGTGGACTCCCTGTTGGCGCGTATGGAGGCAAAAAGGAAATCATGCAATTGATTGCCCCATCGGGTCCCGTCTATCAAGCGGGGACGCTTTCGGGAAATCCGTTAGCGATGGCGGCAGGTATTGCCGCGCTGGATTTGATTTGCGAACAAAAAGTCTGGGACGAGATGGAAGCGCGCGGCTGTCAGCTTGACGCGGGAATTGAATCAGCGGCGAAAAAAGCTGGGGTTCCAGTCATCCAGACACGGGTTGGAACGATGCGGACAATCTTCTTTAGCGAGACTCAGCCGCGAGATTGGAACACAGTCAAGATAGCGGATAAAGTCCGCTTCGGAAAATTTTTCCAAAAGATGTTGGAGAACGGAGTCTATCTCGCGCCGTCGCAGTTCGAGGCGGGATTCCTTTCGATCACCCACGATGAAAAAATCATCGCCGCGACGATTGATGCGGTTGAGAAAACATTCAAGTCGTGGTAGCAATTCAAACACATTGGGTTTTCTGTTCCATCTCCAAAAACGCGTCTGCTATTTTCGGATCAAAATGTTTGCCCGCCTGCTCGCGAATGTATTCGTATGCTTCTGCCTTTGATCGCGGCGGGCGATAGGGCCGGGTGGATGTCAACGCGTCAAAAACATCTGCGACTGTAAAAATACGCGCGGCAAGCGGAATTTGCTCTCCTGCAAGTCCGCGGGGGTAGCCGCTGCCATCCCATTTTTCGTGATGGCAATACGGAATATCCAAAGCATTTTTCAAATAAGCGATTGGCGCAAGCATTTCATAAGCAAACGTGGGATGCCGGCGCATGATCTCCCAGTCGGCCTTGGTGAGATCTCCGGGCTTCAACAGGATGGAGTCGGGAACTCCCATTTTGCCAATGTCATGCAAAAGAGCGCCGCGCCGGAGATTCAATTTTTCTGCATCGCTCATTCCCATTTTGTCTGCGAGCTGCAAGGTCATTTCTGTAACGCGCCGGCTGTGGCCTTCCGTTTCCCTGTCGCGCAGATCAAGCGCGCGCGACCAGCCTTCGATTGTCGCATCATAAGCCAGCCTGAGTTCGACATTTGAACGTTGAAGGTTGTCGAATAAGGTCGCGTTATCAATTGCGATGGCGGCTTGGGTTGCCAGCGTCTCGAAGAAGTCAAGCCATTCACGCGTCGCATCCAGACGTTTGCGCGTGAAGACTTCCAGAACGCCTTTGATCTGTCCCTTCGCGATCAAGGGCGCCATGTAATGCGATACGAATTTTTCGTCCGACAATAATGAGCGGCGGCTGAATTTTTCGCTGGACTCTTCGCTATCCGGCAAGGCGATGATCCGCCTCTGACTCGCGGCCAGGCCGGTTTGCCCTTCCCCAAGCTTTACCTGCGACTGCTTGATGTTCTGCGTCCAAAAACCGATGCCGGCGCTGTAAATGAGAGTCTGCGTTTGCGGCTTCAACAAAAGGATGTTGGCTGCATCCACGCCAAGTTGTGTGATGACATTATTGAGAAAAACGTTCAAAGTAACTGCCAGGTCGAAACTAGCGCTGATGCTGATGTCAATTTGATGCAGGGCGATCAAGCGCTGCAGTTGCCGTCCGGTTTGCTCAAAAAGTGTCACGCGCTGGATGGCGTTGGCGGTGAGATCGCCTATTGCCTTGAGCAGGCGGACATCATCCTCCGAAATTTCGTTCTTTCGCGTGACCCAAAGAACGCCGATGGTTTGATCCTGCGCCACGAGAGGCACTCCTGCCACAGCCTGGGAATCGCCGAGTAAATCGGGGCGGAAGAAATGGGGGTCAGTGCGCGTATTGTTGTTGAGATATGCTGTTTTATCGGCGATGATCGAACTGCTGACACCTTTGCCTTTAGGAATATGAAGTTTCGTGAATTTTGTTCCAACAGACCCGCGTCCCATTTCTACAACTATTCCATCGCCTGTGCTATCTGGGGTGGCTATCATGGCGCCATCTGCCCCGAACAAATCGGTTAATTGATCGAGGATGATCGTCAGGATTTCGGCGCGGGTCGTGGCTGTGCGGATCGCATTTGCAACGATGACGATTGCTTCTCGTTCGTGTTCATGCTTTTTTCGCTCGGTAATGTCGCGGATGATTCCTGTGAAGAATGTTCCCTCGTGTGTGTGCCAACTACTGAGGGATAAATCCATCCGAAATTCGCTGCCATCTTTTCTGCGCCCAACGGTTTCCAGAGTCCTATTGAGCTTTTCTTTGCCATTTAACGTCCAAAGCTTCAATCCATCGCGATGTGATGCCTGGAATCTCTCAGGCATCAGGATGGTAAGAGGTTGATTCAAGACTTCTTCGTCGGCATATCCAAATAGAATGCCTGCTGCATGATTCCAATAGAAGATTTTTCCGTTGATGTCTGTTGAGATGATTCCATCATTGGCTGACTCCGCGAGGGCACGGAAACGTTCTTCGCTCTCGTGCTGCGCGGTGATCGCTTTTTCGCGTTGGGTGACGTTGATCAACGTGAAGACCAAACCGCCTACGCGGCCATCCGCTTCCTTGACAGGCTGAAGCGACCAGTCCCAATAGGAGACGCCGCGCTCTGGATGTTCAACATATTCAAAAGATTTGGCATAAGCTGCATACGGCTTTCCAGTTTTCAGAACATTGTGGAAGATCGCCTCGTTTTCCTCGTTTGGAAATAACGCGAAATGGTTCTTGCCAATATAGAATTCAGGTTCTTGTCCATCTGCTTCGGCATAAGCGCGGTTCACGCGGATGAAATTAAAGTCCGCGTCAAGATACGCAACCATGAATTCTGTGGTCGCAAAAATCTTTTCGAGAAGGTTCGTAGTTGCCCGAAGAGTTTCCTCTGCTTGTTTCTGCGCGGTGATATCGCGGTTATTGCCGCGCGTGCCTGCAAATTTTCCGTTCTCATCATGAACCGGCTGGCAAACGTGGCCGATCCAGCGTTCATCCCCGCTGGCAGTGATGATCCGGAACTCAACGACCTCCCCATTTGATTCCTTTTCCGTTTTTTGCCTGTGTTCTTCAAATCCGGGGCGATCATCTGGATGGATGATTTTGACCAGCAGCTCGGGGTCTGTTGTGAATTCTTCAGCGTCGTATCCGGTGATTTGTTTACATGATGGGGATGTGTAGATGAACTGTCCTTCAGGATTTAGCCAGAACTCCCAGTCGTAGGTGAAATTGGCAACGGTGCGATAACGCTGCTCGCTCTCGCGAAGAGCTGCTTCTGCCTGCTTGCGTTCAGTGACATCATAAATGAGGCCGGGAATTGATGTTACGCGGCCAACTTCATCGCGCAGTACCATAGCCTCGTCCTGGATCCAGATGAGCCGGCCATCTTTCGTGTATATTCGATATTCACATTCGAATGCTTCTTTGCTCTGGATCAACTCTTGATATTTCGATAGAACACACTCGCGATCCTCCGGATGGATTTGCTTGCTCCACAGATCAAATCCGCCTTGCAGCCACTCTTCCGGTTTGAAACCGAGCAAAGTCTCAATCTGTGGGCTGACAAATTGTGTCCGGCCCGACGCATCATCTGTGTAAACAATAGCTGGTATCTGATTGACCAGAGTGCGATAACGCTTCTCACTGTTAAGTAGCGCTTTTTCTGCCTGCTTGCGTTTTCTCTGATTCTCGGCTTCATTCAAAGTCCGCTTGAGAGCTGGCACAAGACGCGCCAACTTGGTTTTCAAAACATAATCGGTCGCGCCCTCAGTGAGAGCTTGAATCGCCGCATCCTCGCCCATGGTTCCCGAAACAAAGATGAACGGCATGTCGGGATACTGTTCTATAGTGAAACGCAAAGCCGATATACCGTCATATCCTGGAAGGCTGTAATCTGCGAGGATCAAGTCATATTTTTGAGTCTGCAATGCTTGAGTGAATTCGTCGGATGACTGGACTCTGGTGATACGACAGGAAATATCAGCAGATGCAAGTGCAACCTGAACAAGTTCGGCGTCTATTGCATCGTCTTCAAGGTGCAGAATATTTATTGGATTTTCCATACGTTTTTATTCTCTATTCTGCTGCTATTCAGATCATCGCCGGATCATGCGCGGAGACGGAAGTCATTGCCTGGAGCTTGGTGACAAGCCATGTGTTCATGACTGCTTTGGGGCACTTCCAGGCGGCGGTTCGTTGATCAGCGCCCAGAATATGCCGACGTTTTTCACAGCCTCGACGAAGTCTTCAAATTTGACGGGTTTCACCACGTAGGCATTGACGCCGAGACGATAACATGTCTCCAAATCCTGCGATTCGCGCGAGGATGTCAGGACGACGACCGGTATATTTTGCAGTTTTTCGTCTGATTTGATTTTCTGCAGAACCTCTATGCCATCCAGTTTGGGCATTTTGAGATCAAGCAGGATCACGACCGGGTTACCATTGCCGCGTTCGGAGAAGGCCCCTCGTCGGTACAGGTAATCCAAAGCTTCAACGCCATCGCGTGCCACAACAACAGCATTTGCAAGGTTATGCTCACTGAGCGCATCGAGAGTCAGCTCGATGTCCTGAGGATCATCTTCAGCCAGAAGAATACGCTTGAGTGGATTCATGATAATTTTCCTGTTCTCGGCAGCGGGAGAGAAAAGTAAAACGTAGCACCATTGTTTACCTTGCCCTCCGCCCAAGTCCTGCCGCCGTGCCGGCTGATGATGCGACGAACGTTCGCAAGTCCGATACCTGTGCCTTCAAAATCTTCTGCGCGATGAAGGCGTTGAAACACTCCAAAAAGTTTGTTTGCATAGTTCATGTCAAATCCGACTCCATTATCGCGCACGAAAATTACGGTTTCTCCTTTTGGCTCAGCCATATAACCGATTTCGATTTCTGCCTGCTGACGCAGGCTCGTGAACTTCAACGCGTTCGAGATCAGGTTGACCAACACGACCTTCAGCATGGCGCGGTCGCCCGTGACGGTGGGAATATTTGCGATATGCCATTTGATGTCCCTTTCTTCTATCTCCGGTTTGAACTCGCGAATTACCTCCTGAATCAATTCGCCGGGGTTAATCTGTGTCTTGACCATTTCGTTGCGGCCCATGCGCGAGAAGGAAAGCAGGTCGTCAATGAGCGTTCCCATTTTTTTTGCGGATTCTGAAATGACCGCCATATAATGCTGGTTCTTTTCGTCAAGCATCATGTGTGTGTTCTTTTGCAGTAATTCGATGAAGCCATCTATATGCCGCAATGGCGCTCGAAGGTCATGCGAAACAGAATAGGCAAATGCTTCCAGTTCCTTGTTGGCTGCTTCTAGTTGTGCTGTACGATCAATAACGCGCTGTTCCAGTTCTGCATTAGCGCGTTTGATTTGATCGTGCAGGCGCGCGTTTTGGATTGCCACCGCCGCTTGTCCGGCCAGTGCCTCTGCCATGCCGCGGTGTTCCTCAGTGAAGAATCCCGGTTCTGATTTATCAACGGAATATAACCCGATCACCTGATTGCCCGCGACGATGGGAATACAAAGCCAATTGACGACATGTTCCGTGCCGGGATATCGTATCCATCCGGGTTGATTATAAGTATTTGCGACAAATATGCTTTTTCGTCCGGTGATTGCTTCATTCAAATGGGGAAGTTCGCGTAAATCAAATATGATTCCGTGCGTTACATCATCATCAGTCCAGCGTTCATAACCACGCATCGCAGCAATACGCATTTTGAAATCGCTTTCAAACAACATCACATTCGCGCTGTCATATGGAACAAGGCGTTCCAGATATTGAAGAAGGTTTTGTAAAACATCATCCAGGTTCAACGTGCGAGACAGTGACAAATTTGCCTCACGAAGAGTTTCTGCAATTCCTCGCGCTCGTTTCTCCGCCACAAGCGAACGTGCGACCTCTGCTTCCGCGCGCTTGGATTCGGTGATATCACGCGCCGCAGCAAAGACACCTTGCGTTTCTCCCGCTTCATTTTTATAGACTGTGGCGTTGTACAGGACATCCGTTGTTTTGCCCGATACGTGCCGGATCGTCAGCGGATAATCTCTTACCAGACCTTCTGCCAGAACTTTTTGATATCCTTCTCTGGCTTTTTCAGGCTCGGTAAAATAGTTTGAAAAATCATCGCCAGTGAGTCTTTCGCGCGATGTGCCTGTTATTGCTTCAGTCGCCTGATTGACATCGGTGATTTTGCCGTCTGGGCTGATGGTCGCCAACGGATCGAGACTGGCTTCAATCAGACTGCGCGCGTAAAGCGATGCTTCACGAAGCGCCTCTTCTGCCCTCTTGAGTTCGGTGATGTCACGGGCCGCTGCGAAGACGCCCATGACATTTCCGCCCTCATCCCGATAGACTGTGGCATTGTACAGTACAGGAAGTGTGTGCCCATTTCGGTGACGAATCTCTAGCGGATAATCGCGGACCGCTCCTTCCCTGAATACTTGTTGATATCCGGATCGGGCTTTTTCTGGATCGGTAAAATAATCACAGAAGTCGGTGTTGATGAGTTCATTGCGTTTGCATCCTGTGGCCTCTTCCGTGGCGTGATTTACGTCAGTGATTGTGCCTTCGGGACCAATGGTTACCAGTGGATCAAGGCTTGCTTCGATCAGGCTTCTGTTGTAATCATTCGCGGTTTGCAATGCTTCCTCAGCGCGTTTTCGGTCGGTGACATCCTGGGAAAATACGGCCGCACCAATGACTGTACCATCCTCTATGTGGATAGGGTTATGTGTAACCTCAAAGTACCGTCGTGAAAACTTTTCTTCGCCAGAATATGAAAATTGCGTATGTCCTTCTCCTGACAATGCTCGATCCAGATTCTGTCTTGCTTTTTCCCGATCTTCTACGACGGTCATATAATCCAACAGGTTGTGGCCGAGTTGAATCTCTGCTCCATAGATTGCCTTCATGACCACGGCATGAGCATTGTTGAAGCTGGTGTATCGGTATTCTCTGTCCACGGAAAATATTAAGGCGCTTGAGCTTTCGAGGATACTGTGAAGTGTAGAATATTGTTCCTCTAATACTTTTTCTACTTTTTTCTGTTCAGTAATATCTTTTGCAATGTGAACGCTGGCAATGAAATCGCCATATCGGTCAAAGATGGGGGAGACCGAGACCATCAGTGGACAGCCAAGATGTGGATCTTTTATTTCTTCCGTCACTGCCTGTTCTGATTGCATAGCTCTGGTATGCGGACAATTCGGCCAGGGCCGGTCCGTGTGGTGAAATACCTCGTAACAAGTCTTCCCAATCAACTCCTCCGGCTTTTTTCCAAAAAAGTTTGCCAGAGTCTTATTCACTCTGACCAGTTTATAGTCTTTGTCATGAATTGAAACCAGTTCCGCGATTGCGTCAAAAGTGCTGGTGACTCCTGCTTCCAGCTCTTTTAGTTGTTCTTCCTCCAGCTTGACTTTCTCGGTGATTAAATCATATGGAACTTTAAAGCCAATCTCCACCAATGCCTGATAGAGCAAGTAATATTCTATGATCTTGAAGATGTGCCCGATGAGATTTGCAGCGTCTGTTGTGGTGGTGTATAAGGTGAACATGAACTCAGTGGCAATGGCAGCGATAATTGAAGCAATCAGCCATTTTGTAACGGCCGAATCAAATTCAGATCGGATTTTCCACAAAATTGCTATCGCACCAATCAGGATGGCGATGATCACGTATTCGCTAACGATCTTGAATAGGGTTAGCCCGCTGCCTTCTATATAGGCTGTTGGGAAGATTTTCCAGGCAAATATAGAAGCCAGCAATAAGCCGGTGACGAATGCAAATACAACAAGGGTTGGATATTTTTTGACATTACGGCGGATAAAGAGCGGCGCAATGAGAAAAGTTAGCGCCTGAAGGTAGCGGGCTGCCAACCAAAGCTGGGTAGCCAGATTGTGGTCAAGATTCGGAAATACTCCCATTCCTTTGAAAGCCAATGTGTGCAGCGCGTCGATCCCGGCGATGAACAGCGACCCAATGCCGATGACGAGCAAGTAACTATTCTTTACATATGTATCGGAATTCCACGCAACAATGAAGACCCCAAAAGCGACAATAATGCTGAATAATTCAACAATCGAGTGGAACAATAGGTATGACTCTAATCTTGTGAGCAATATCCCGCCCAGGATGATAAGCATCAATAGCCATTTGGTGGCAGACACAAACTCTGCTGGATGACGTTGGAAAAAGTTTTGTGGAGTGAGAATATTTTTCATTTGGCTGCCTATATGATCCGGCGCGTCCCCGCCTTGGACTTGGCTTGTGAAGCGCTATACTCGAGGTTTCCCGACCCTCTTGCATTTAAAAAATAAACTACCAATCGTCCTTTGTTAGAATGATCAAAGGACATGGTAGTTTCGAATGAGGAAGCTATTTGGCTCTGTCCTCGAGTATGTAATACGGCCCCTTTCTTTTTGCCCACCGATCCTCCTGTTCCACTCCCAGAAAAACAGTTCGACGAAACGTATGCTTGCAGCGGATTCCAGTTCAGATCGCGTTGTTATAAATATTATATTACTCCCAATACCGTGTGCCATTGCATTTTTGATGATAATTCCCTGATGAGCCGTATTCTTGTAATGCCACTGATGGCTGATGGAGATTGGCAACCAGCATATTTTCTTACCGAAATTTAACTGTAAAACCATTGACACATTTCACACTCGTAGTAGAATACCGCCCAATATGTTCAGCCTGTTCGCGTTGCCGCGTTCCCGTCGTCCGAAGCCCACTTCTCTTCGAGAAGGTCGGGATTGTCTGGTTTTGACGGTGGAGCAGTAAACGTAACGTGCGCTGATACACGTATAAGTCAACCAAGACAGCCCTCCTTCTCGGAGGGCTGTTTTTATTTTGCTCTTTTGTCTTTAAACACAAAGGATACAACGGGCACGAAGGAAGCCGCGCCCAATTGTGTTTGTTCCTTCCCCTTGATGAACTTCGTGCCCTTCGTGTTTAATTTTTTGAAATAAGAGAGTCATCTTCACAAGGAGTAGTGAATGAAAGACAAATCAAAACCGCAAGTCAAGAAAGTTGTCCTCGCGTATTCAGGCGGACTTGATACATCTGTCATTGTACCGTGGTTGAAAGAAAACTATGGCTGTGAAGTGGTCTGCTTCTGCGCGAATATCGGACAGGGCGATGAAGACTTGCGCGGCCTTGAACAGAAGGCTATTAACAGTGGAGCCAGTCAATGCGTTATTCACGACATGAAAGAAGAGTTCGCATCCGATTATCTCTTCCCGATGCTGAAGGCTGGAGCGGTGTATGAACACAAATATTTGTTGGGCACATCCGTTGCACGGCCATTGATCGCAAAACATCTTGTGGATGTAGCGCATCAAGTCGGTGCGGACGCAGTCGCTCATGGTGCAACTGGCAAAGGCAACGATCAAGTCCGGTTTGAACTCACGGTCATGGCGCTTGATCCAAGGCTAAAGATCATTGCTCCGTGGCGCGAATGGGAAATCCGCTCGCGCGAAGATGCGATTGCTTTTGCCGCCAAACATAAAGTGCCGGTGACTGCGACCATCAAATCCATTTACAGCCGCGATTCAAATTTGTGGCATCTCTCGCATGAAGGCGGTCTGCTCGAAGATCCGTGGAATGAGCCGGAAGAGTCGATGTATCAAATCAGCACATCGCCAGAGAACGCGCCCGATGATCCAGAATATGTTGAAATCGAATTTCAAAGCGGCACGCCGATTGCGGTCAACTGTGAAAAACTTTCAGCTGCAAAAATTGTTGAGCGACTCAATGCGATCGGCGGCGCGCACGGCATTGGACGCGTTGACCTCGTCGAGAATCGACTCGTTGGCATGAAGTCGCATGGTGTTTATGAAACGCCCGGCGGAACGATTTTGTTATTTGCTCATCGCGAACTCGAGTCGCTCATCCTTGATCGCGAGATGATGCACTTCAAGGAAATGGTCGCGGTGAAATATTCCGAACTTGCTTACAACGGATTGTGGTTCACGCCTCTGCGCGAAAGTATCGACGCGTTTGTCAACGCTACGCAAGGTCCTGTTACTGGCACTGTGCGGCTTAAACTTTATAAAGGCAACATCATTTCCGCAGGGCGCAAGTCTTCGTTCAGTCTTTATCGAGAAGACTTTGCTACATTTGGCGAAGAAGATGTTTACGATCAGAGTCATGCTGAAGGTTTCATTCGACTCTTCGGTCTCAGTCTGAAAGTCCGCGCGCTCAATGGCTTGCCGGTCTCTGGTCTCGACATGCCCAAGCCTGATTATTCAAGGTTCAAACGTGATTAATGTAGGTCGCGTTTTAAACGTGACCTACATAAAGGAGCACCTATGACTCTTTGGGGCGGACGCTTCGCTCAAAAACTCAACGCTGTGGCTTGGGATTTGAACTCCTCGTTGCCCATTGATAAGCGCGTGGCGAGTCAGGATGTGGATGGAAGTCTCGCGTGGGCGAATGCTTTGCATCAAGTCAAGATTCTTTCGGATGAAGAGCACGCTCAGATCGCCCTCGGGCTGGCTAACGTTAAAAAAGAATTCGCCAGTGGACAGTTCGCCTTCGCTGCGTCTGACGAAGATATTCACACTGCGGTTGAACGTCGCCTCATGGAGTTAATCGGCGCTGCATCTGGCAAATTGCACACAGGTCGCTCGCGCAACGATCAAGTCGCCACTGATTTTCGATTATGGATGTTGCAAACGATTCCTGCTCTTGATTCTGCAGTCCGCAATCTACAATCTACAATCATTCAGCAATCCGAACTTGCTGGCGAAATTATCATGCCCGGTTACACACATCTACAACGCGCACAACCTGTTTTATTGGCGCACTGGTGGATGAGTCACTTTTGGCCGCTTCAACGCGATCGCGAGCGCCTCGCTGACTTAATCAAACGTGTCTCAATTTTGCCGTTGGGTTCTGGTGCACTTGCTGGAACTCCACTTTCTATTGATCGAATTGCGTTAGCAAAATCGCTCGGCTTTGCAGGCGTTTCGCAAAACAGCATGAATGCTGTTTCCGATAGAGATTTCGCCGCGGAGTTCTTGTTTTGTTCAACGATGATTGGAATCCACTTGAGCAAACTCGCGGAATCAAGAGCAGGAATC
>JAJYOH010000144.1 GCA_021796315.1 Chloroflexota bacterium | reverse complement strand
GCGTGGAATGAAAGGTTGACGCCCGTCTTGTTCGGGTCCTGCCCCACAACGATTGGGTATGGAGGCCATGTCTCGCTCCCGCCTGACGAGATCCCACCAGGGATGACCTTCGGCGGCGCGCAGACTGGAGGCGGAGGTGCGGTAGGTTCAGTTGGCGGAGCCAGCAGCGCCAACTGCGCGGCAGAACATCCGCCAGGTGCAGATGAGCATTGGTCGGGGGTGTAGAGAAAGGCCATCAGGTAGAGGGACATATCCGCAACAGAGTCCTTACCAAGCATAGAAAATATATCCGCAGTCACACCGAGCGGTAGCGACCAGACGTTGGCTTTTCCAGCAAGCATGTCCTGAATGAATTCGCTGGAAGAAACTTGCGTTCCGATGGACGGAACATAAAGAGTTCTTGTGCCCCAGGCGTGGCCGATGACGGCATCCAAGAATCCCAACCCATTGCCATAAGCAGATGCCGCTGAGGATGCTCCAGACTCCTGCGGGTTGGCAGCCATGAAAAACTCGGTGGTGGCGTCCGGCATAACCACCGTGTTCCCGCTGGGCGTGTAATACACATGATAAGTGGCAGGGACAGATCCAATGAGCGGGATGTTCGGCATCCAGTTGGCTTGTTGCTGCACGACCCCGCCGTTCGTAACACCAGGCAACAGGTTGCCGTTCGAGTCAAACACTGTTCCCCAAACGCCATTGGGATCAGGGGGCTGGTTGGATTGAGCAAATCCCGGTTGGGCGAAGAAGACCAGGAGGCAGAGGGTCGTGAAAAAGGCAGCGATGAATTTCTGGTACTCGTTCTTGTTTTTAGAGTACTGGTACTCGTTCTTGTTTTTAGAGTAACGGTTCATGATGTTCCTTTCGTGATCAGTAAGCAGCGATCGGCAGGCGCTGATTACTGCTATTGTCCATAGCGCGCTTGTGCTTCCTGCGAGAACAGCAACCGAACCAACATCCACTGGTGTGTGGCGGAGTCCTGCTGCACCTGAGCGTAAACATATGGTGAGAACTGGTCGGACGTAGACAGCTTCCAAACTTGTTCCCCACTACTGGTACTCGCTCCTGTATTTGGAGTATCGGGAAGCGTTTGAGCAACGCTCACAAAAGCAAGAGTCATTTTGGATATCTTTCCCGCTTTCGCCGCGCTCCAGATCGCAGGCGCGTACATCTTCTCGAACAGATTGCACCCGTCCGAGGTCATGCCCGCGCAGACCTGCGACTCCCAAGCGCTTTCAGGAGCGTTCATGTTTGGCGAGTACATGGCGGATAAAGCTGCAAAGGCAGGCTCGGTAGGAGCCGGGGCAGCAGCCGCTACAGTGGTGGGCAACAATTGATTCAGCAGGCCATTCCGCCACGCGAACCAGCCACCCACGCCAAGCAGGAGAACAGCAGTTGCCGCGGCAATAGACAGAGTCTTTCGTGAAAGTGTGATTTCCATAGATACTCGCTCCTTGGGGATTAGGGATTGGTGTAGGGTCCGTACAGCACGCGATCCAACATCCATTCGCCGCGTGCCGCGTCGTAGATCACATGGATCACAACGAGATGCCAGCGCGCGTCCCTCTGTTTGGTGTATGTGGCCGCGGTCATCTTCCAGAGTTGAGAACCGTCGCCATCCTGCTGCATCAGACTCACGTCTGTGATGTAGCCGCCGATCACATCCTGGCTCTTGCTCCAGATGGTGCCAGCCTGATAGTTCCTGAAGTAGGAGCAGGAAGCGGTCGAGATCATCCGGTTGCACACGAAATACATCCAGGCGAAATCATCAGCGACCGAGGCGTCTGTGGAATATATGGCGGACACAGCAGCCAGTGCAGGCTCGCGCATGGGCGCATTGGGGAATGGTTGAAATCCATCCAATGCACGAGTGGTCTGCGCGTGAGCAGGGGTCAACGACGCTGAGAGAAAAACGATGACGATAGTGAGGGTTTGCAATTTCTTCAACATGGCGCATTCCTCCGGGTCGAAAAAGTTAAATAAAAACAGCCCCTTCCGTCAAGAAGGGGCTGTCAGAATCGAGTCAAGCGATCAATAGAGACAATCCGTCTATCTAGATCACCTTATAAATGTCTTGCCACTAGTACTCGCTCTTGCACTTGGAGTACTAATGAACCGCATTTTACGTCTGCCTGTTGAAATTTGTCAAGGGCGGCTGGCAGTTTGTTGCATTTCCTGATGGGCTTGCTGTACGGCCTTGAATTCAGCAGGAGAAGGAACCTTCTTACAATAAGCAGGCCAATCTGTTGGAAACGCCGAATAGCGCCCAGATAACCATAACATCTTTTCGGCAACGCCCCACCAAGACGGCAGGAAGTTGAACCAATCAACACTAGCGTCAGAATTATAATCGCTTGGTTCAATACGCTGCTGTTGATGAAGCGCATCAGCACCTGTGACGACAAACGATTCAAGGGGCATTTGTATAACAACAGGCGCGAGGTTCACAAACAAATATTGTGCATATTCAACAGTAGAGAATTTGGAATCAGAGTGTTTAGCATCATACATGATCGCCGAATCATCAGCACACATTTTGTCAAACGCAATGAGTTGGTAAAGGCTCAATCCCTTGAACTGCGGCAAGTCCATCGGCTGAGTGATGCGATAGCCGAAATACACAACGGGAATCAAGATCGCGGCGATCACGATCAGGATCGCGGTCTTGAAAATGGTCGAGAAAATTTTGGTGATAGTCTTCATGATTTAGTTTCCTTTCGGTGTCAAGTTATGTGTCAAGTATCAAGTGTCAGGTCCCGAAGAGGGGCAAATCTTTTTATCTAAGCTTCTCCCATTCATTACGAGAGATTCCGGCTTCACGTAAAATCTCGGCCAGGAAAGGCTTGGAAATCTCGCCTTTATGGGGATTCGGAATTGTCAATCTCAACTTATCAAACTCCCGAACCATAAACTCATGCCTGCCCCCGGAATAGGGACCCAAAAAGCCAAGCTTTGTCAAATAGCGAATCAGGTCTCTGCGACGTATGGGCCCAAAAGGTGGCATCAGGCAGTCTCCATCACAAGGCGCACTCCATTCGCTGCCGGAAGCTCGTGACCAAGCTTCACGCCCAGCAGGATCCATTCTTCCAGCACTTCCTGCAACCGCTCGCGGCATTCCTCAAGGGTATCAGCATTTGCAAACACACCGTGAAAGCCGGGGATGTTCCCGTAGAAGGTGTCGTCCTCGAGTATCTTATATTTCGCAAGCTTCATCGCTTCCTGAATATATTTGGTCAGCATATCAAATCTCCAATTCTTACCGCGCTGCAACACGTGCCTTGCCCGGTGTCCAGCGATGACGATAGTTGGCCTTCCATCCCAGCGCCCTCACGATCCGCCAGGCAGTAGTCGGGGAACAGTGAAGCTGATCGCTGATGTCGCGGATCGGCGGAACTGACCCGGATTTGCGGATCAGGTTTTCGATCTTTGCTTTCAGTTGGTCGTGCTCGGATCGGGTCAGCATGGTTGCATTGAAACATTTGTCTCACATAGATAATTTGGCTCAGTTTACCGCCGGCGCGGACGGGGAAGTGAAACATTTGTTTCGCGCCCCGCTTCGCAACAAGCCCGCTCCGGGAGGCCGGAAAGACGGGAGCCACTAGTGAAACATTTGTTTCAATCCTACACCCACAGGAGACGGGCTGTCAAGACCCGCCACGTCCCCTCCCCCATAACAAAAAGACCACCAAACACGGCGGCCTTTTCTGCCAGCTTGCCGCGAGGCGCGCTGGGCTTTTTGGGGGGATGAAGATTGTAGCACAGATTTGAGACGATATCGTCTCGACACTTTTGGCGAGGGTGGCCACGCCAAAAGCGATGCCTTATTGCTCAAACAATTCTGCGTGCGAGCCAGTGCGGATGAGACGCAATTCATCACCCACAACAACATAGATCAGTACCCAATCCGGGGCAATATGACAATCGCGCGTTCCAGCATAATTTCCGTGCAGGGGATGATCCTTGTACTTCGCGCTCAATATTTCACCGGCGGCAAGCTGGCCGATAACCACTTTCAGCATTGTCAATTCCTTGCCCTGCTTCTGGAGACGCTTGAAGTCTTTTTGAAATTGTTTGGTGTAGCGAATTTGCCGCATCATGGCTTCAGGTCGTCAAAAAGGGCATCCGCATCTTTTGCCCCGCGCAGGCTCTTTCCAGCCAGCGCATCCGCTATCGCACGGCGGGTTTCCACATTCGGGATCGAGACATCGAACGGCAGCCCTTTACGCAGGTTGATCTGCTTGAAGAACAAGGTAACAGCCTGCGTAGTCGTAAGCCCCAGCTTGTCCAAAATGATCTCCGTCCGACGCTTGAGGTCGGCCTCGATGCGAAGATTGACTTGTTTCGTCCTGGTCATAAAGACTCCTTCCTGTATAGTGCTTGCTATACAAGGATTATACCACTAAAAACGAAAAACCCGCCGGGATGAGGGGGGCATCCAGACGAGTCTTTCATTCCCAATTATACGAGCATTCAGGCTGGGGTCAAGGAACTTTTCGTATTTTTTCTTTGAGTTCATCCCATCGCTTGACGCCAATATAGCTCCTGATCGCCCGCGTTAGATCTTCGTCTGATCGCTCCAAGAGATAACGTAAATCGTTCCCCGTAATATCGTTTTCGCCAAGGTGCGGCAGCAACCCAGCGTCGCGCAGCGTTGCGACTACAGATTGTCGTAGCCACGGAGCAAGGCGAACGCAGTCATCGAAAGTTAGAGAACGCATGTCTTCCCTCAGGAGTCTCAAAATATCGTCATAATTCAGTCCGGTTGACGCATACAATTCCTCCACATCTTTCTCTAAATCTTTCTCTAATTCTTTCTCTAATTCTTCAGTAGGCATCTTTCTTTGTTCTATGTATTTATCGATTATTTTGTGGACGATCTTGTCTGTCAAAACGCTTCGCGTTTGTACTTTCAGGCTCATAAGCACAAACAGCGCGCCGCATACCACAACAAAAATAATCAACAATAGTTTGAAATCCATTCTTCCTCCGCAACATGGTAACCTCGCTTCAACTTGCGCGCCACAATCTTCTCAACAAGCTCATCAGCCTCCGCACAATCTTTGCAGGCGATCAGCCGGAAGCGCGCGTAGTCTGTCCGCAAACTCCCCCACGCGCAGATCACTGCGCAGGGTTCGAGCAGCGACTCCTGCGTGTGTACGGAGTACCATCGGTACACACGCTTCGCAGGATCAATACGGTGCAGGACGATCACACGCGAAAGCGAAGCCAGAACAGGACGAGCGCAACAATAACACCTGTGACGATCAGGATCGCAGGCATTCGTTGTTTCCATCGCTCGATGCGGAGTTTGCGGTCTGCCTGCTTCAGAGTCAACTCTGGGTGATCGAACATCTCGTCGAAGATGTCTCTTTTTGTTCCCATTGGATACCTCCAAACTGGAGCGCGGGATTCGCATCCAGAAATTCTTCGAGCTTAACCGGCGGATCAGGAAAATCTTTCCTGCACACCCACCCATTCCTGCTCAGATAGCCCGCGTGGATAGGGTTTTGGCAAAACGCACGCGCTGATTGCGTTGTCCATTTCGCGCCATGATAAGTTTCAAAGCCCTGCACATTGAATACGCGCGCTGCCTCCTTGTAGCCGCCCAGCACGCGCAAGACCTCGAACGCAGCGCGGATCGCCTTTCGTTCCCTGAACCCGAGCACGACTCTCCCCTGCTCCATTCGATAAGGGTAAGGCAGTCGTTTTTTCATGGCTTCGACACATCCCGTGTGGACATGGTCCAATCCCATCTGATAATCCATTCACAGCGAGGACAATGCCTAACCCATGAGCGTTCTTCATCGCGCGTGTCTGTTGCGACTTCAACATACTCACGCACTTCCAAAAACCCATTATGACAATGCGGGCAATTCGGTTTTGGCTTTATATACTTTTGCGGGTGATACACCACGCGGATAGGCATGCTTTAACCTCTCTTTCCAATTCCTTAAGGATAAGGCAGTCGATTCATTGTTTCAGCGCCTCCCGCAAAAGAAACAGTAACCTATTCAGAACGTCTTTATGCGCTTCGTCGTCCAGCGCTGCATCGTAAAGCTTTTGAACATTCATGCAGATGTCCAATGCTTTCTCCTCGGGCAGGCCCAGGCTATTGATAACGTTGGTTTGAATATCAATCCAAAAATTTGCACCGCGCCCCTGAATCGCCTTCAGCGCATTGTCTACCCACAAGTCATCCGCGATGATTTGTTGATATGGTCCAATCCCGGTATAGATGGGATTGGAGATCATAAGTTGAATATCACGTTCTGTAAAATTCTTTTTCATGCTTCGATTCCTTTTTGTTTGAGTGTCCTGGCCGGAAGGCCAGGCTGATGTTACACACCGGTGGGCATCGCCGCAAACAGCGATGCTTCAGCATTCACCAAGCCAGCAGGCTCGGTCCTGGACGCGCATTGCAGCGGCGGCTATACCGCCCTGCGTCAGGCTGTATCCGCCCACGCTCTCACCCGAGGCAGGTATGCTGAAGTGATGGGGGCGTGTGGCGGTAAGCCACGCCTGGCAGGTATGCCTCACGCATGGCCGTTAGGCCGTTGTCCGGGCAGGGTTATTTCTGTCATCGGCCACTTCCCGTTTTGAGACTCAATCAGATTGTTCAGTATCTGTTGGGACGCGGGTCGTATGGTCATCGCGGTGTGCCATTCGATGTGTGTGGCAACAATATTCGAGAATTGCTCGGTGGAAACCCATGATGCTGTGATGCTGGCTTGAAGGGATGTTTCACCGATCCCGGCGCTCTTAGCCGCCTGGCAGTACGAGTACGCAATAAGGGCCAGACGATCCAACGCGTACACCGGATGTTTCTGATATCCGGCCACCACACTGAATTTCACAATGGGCGACCGCGTGATTCCTGTTTTCATCATGCCCGCCTGTATATCCCCAAAGATCACAAAACCGTCAAAACGCGCAATTGCATATGGGGAATAATGTGGGAGAGTCATCCGTTTCCTTTTTATTCTTCCTGGGCAATTAAACTTGTAAGTTTGACGATGAACTCGGTCGTGTTCCACGGCTTGGTAAAGACCGCATCTGCGTCAACAATAAAATCCTGCGCCGCCAGTGTGTCTGCCGTCACAACAGCCACCAGAATATGCAGTTCGCGGATGACTCCGAAGACATCCCGTCCGCTTTTGCCTGGCAGGTGGAGGTCGAGGATCACCAGGCTGGGTTTATCCCGGCTTGAATCTGTCAGTCGATGGATGGCAGAAGTCCCATCGTAAAACTGCTCGGTCTGTATCTGCATCCCGCTCAGAATGGTACGCATCAACTCACTCATGTCAACGTCGTCTTCCACGATCATCACGACCTGTGGTTTTGCATTCCGAACCGCCTGCGATTTCATAGCTCTGCGCCTCCTACAATGGTCGAGATCAATATGCCGAGTTCTTCCAACCGCACCGGCTTTGTGATCGCGGTCGCTCCCTGGCCGCGATACCTATTGATCAACAGAACGTCCGCGCTGCAAATCACAACGCGCCAGGCCAGGCCGCGCTGGGATAACACCCCGTATATTTCGTCCCCGGACCGGCCAGGCAGGTGCATGTCGAGCAGGATCGCATCCGGCGTTTCCTTCTGGTAGATCAAACGGCGAAATGCCTCCGTTCCCGTGTGAACTTCGACGACCATATACCCGGCTCTGAGGAGGTAGACAGTGAATATCTCCGCCAGGGATGGGTCGTCTTCAACTACCATGATCGTTTTTCTCATGCAACAGTCTCCAAAGGCAAAGTAACAGTAAAAGTCGAACCTTGATTCACAACACTGACAACCGCGACATCCCCGTTCATCAGTTTGGTTAGCTGCTTGACAATCGAGAGCCCAAGACCGGCGCCCTGATGCTGACGGGTGGCATAGTCCGAGCCTCGGCGAAACGGTTCGAAGATGTCCGGCAATCGCTCCGGCGGTATCCCGATCCCCGTATCCTGCACCAGGATACGCCAGCGGCTGCCTGAAGACGGGAGCAGTGAAACTTCCACTTTGCCGCCCGGCTCCGTGAACTTGATGGCGTTGCCGACCAGGTTGATCAATATCTGCTGGACGCGATCCACATCTCCCACCAGCTTTTCAGGCAGCCCATCCGCCACCACCGTCAGATCAACGTTCTTTTTGCGCGCGGTTTCAGACAATAGTTTCTGCACGCTATCGGCCAGCAATGCAGGCAAGTAGGGTTCGCGGCGCAGTTTCAATGCGCCCGCCTGGATTTGCGCCTGGTCGAGCAGGTCGTTGACCAATACCGCAAGCCGCTGCGTGTTATCGAAAATTCGATTCGCCATGGCTTTGGCTGTTGGCAGGTCCGAGGTGATGATCAATTCCGCAAAGCCGCTGATGGCTGACAGCGGAGTCCGCATCTCATGGCTGACGACCGCAAGCATGGCATCCTTGGCGCGCTCGATCTCCACCTGTCGGGAAACATCGCGCACAACGGCGACCCTTCCAACACCTTGCACGTCACTCCAGTTGAGTTGAATGATCCTGCCGCCGATCTCAGATTGCTGCGCGCCGAGCAGGGACTGCATTTGGCCGTTCACCAGATGCAGAGCCGCTGGATTAGCGCTGATCACTTTGCCGTCCTGGTTCACCACCACCACCCCATCGGCCACGCCGTTGAGGATGGCGGCGTTCTTCCCGGCTTCCGCCCGCGCCGCGCGGATGGAGCGGTTGGCGACCTCCATGCCCAGCCACGCCATCACGGAGAGGGCTGCGATGCCGCTAATGGCGTAGATGTTGAGGTTACTCCACAGGTCGCTGTAACTGGCCGAGGTGAGTACGATCATCAAGGCGATCACAACCACATCCGTGAGATACACAAAGGCCGGGGGCAGAACGACCACCGTGAGAACGATCGGGAGCGTCCAGAACATCAGCGACCGTCCGTTGACCAGCTGTACCGGATCATCGGAGATCACGATACTGGCGATGGTCATCAGAACGAACAATGACCCGGCCAGGTTGCGCGGCGCGCGCTTCCAGCGATTCAGGAGAAACAAAGCCAAGGTGGCAAGCAGGCTGGTTAGACCGGACTTCAAGATATAGTCCACACCCGAGTTCGACAGGAATGTTTGCAGCGAGTCAAAGCCAAAGGCGGGAACAAGTATGGATAAGCCCAGGAAGGCAAATATAGCAAATGCAACCAGGATGATGTTGATGATTTGTCTCATCCGCAGTTCGTCCGGGTCGAACGTGTCCGGGACTGAAAACAGTTTTTTTAATTTTTGGATCATGGTTTTGTTCTCCGAACTACATGTGGTTTTGTTCTTTGAACCATCATTGAATTTCTCCGACTTGAATACTGCGCAGGTAAAACGTTTTGTCGCCGCCGTTTTGAAAACCAAGTCTGGCCGTCGGGAAGACCTCCCACCAGCGGCGGGAAGGCAGGGCGATGAGATAGTTATCCGACCAGACTTGAATTTGCACGGGTCCCAGAGGCGGGATCGCGATCTCAGCCGATTTCGTTCCATCCACCGAAACGATCTCCGTCCATTGCGCTGCCGAATCCCAGCGCAATCGAATCTCGTAATCGTGCCAGGCATGATCCAGAGCCAACAAATGTTTGATGTCCCCAGGAACCCAATCCAGCGCGGTGTAGGCAAACACGCCGCCGTAGTAACCTCGCATGGATGACTCAGGTCCAATCACCGCGATACCCGCCTGATCGAACGGCTTGACAAACGCGCCGTCTTTGCCGATCGTTCCGACCGGTTGGAAGATCACGCCCGCCGATCCATAGAACGGGTCCCCGGCTTTCATCCCGAAACGCGCAACGATGTCCACGCCGGGACGCGGCAGGAAACCGCTGGCGCCGATCAGCGTGACGTTGTTGTACTGACCTGCCGCAGGAGCGCTCCATACGTTCGAGTTCTCGTGATCGAAGTCCGGGTCGTTTGTGTGCGTGATGACCAGCGCATGATCCTGCACGCTGTACCCCGCCGCGTGAAAAAAACTATCATGCGAAATTTTGCCCGCGCCATTGATGAACGTGAAGTCCCAAAATGCCGGGGACAGACCACTGGTACTCGTTCCTGTACCTGGAGTACTGGTACTCGTTCCTGCACTTGGAGTACTGGTACTCGTTCCTGCACTTGGAGTACTGGTACTCGTTCCTGTACTTAGAGTATCTGAAAAATCGTCCGAGACCGCAGGACTGGTACTCGCTTTTGTATCTGGTGCGGCGTTCTTCAGTCGGAAATTCTCGCGTTGGAATGTGTACAGGGACATGATCTGGTTGACGTTGAAGCCGACATAGGTCAGGATTACCGCGACAAACAAGCAGAGCAAAACAATCTCGAAGGTCTTCATGCCGCCTCCGCCCGCAAGTCCGCCAGCAATCCCTGTCAGCGCAGCGTAACGTTCGTCCTGGTTCTGCGCGGCGTCGTACTGTGCGCGGGTTTTCGCGCACAGGGCTGCCGCCTGATTCTTTGGCAGGTGGAGATAACTAATCACGTTCTCCTGCACTTTGTCCCAAAAGCCTGCGCCCAGCTTATCGGGCTGGAGGCTGTAATCCGCGTTCTGGATCCAAAGACGGTCTGAATACACACGCGAATATTTTCCGATCCCGGCGTAGGCCGGGTTGGTCAGCAGTTTGTCAAGATCATCCCCCGTCCAGTTTTGTTTCAACATTGCAACTCCTTTATGGTTCGGAATACAGAACCATTGCCTGTTTCTTCCAGCTGACGCCGGAGTTTATCAAAATACGGTTTGTTGCGCTGAACGCGGCGATACGATGGGTCAAAAGAGTCACATCAACCTCCGTAGCGAACCGTTTCCCGAATCCGAATCGTTTCAACTTTGCGCATGTATTTCACAGCCTTCCCGCCAAGCAGGATCGGAAGCAGTGCATGGTAGCGCGGTGTGTGATTCCAATTGCCGGTGTACATCTCGTCCATCATCAGGTTGTTGAATAACCAAAAGTTAGGATTGTCGGGATTCGTTCCGCTCAACATCCCGACCAATGCGCGTGGAGGCAGAGCGGCCAGCTTGTCGAAGTTTTCGTTCGGGCCTTCGTCCGGGCTTTCTGAAAGCTGGCTCAACGCGAAACCATAAGGGGATTCGAGTTTTCGCGTTGCCGGATCTGTGCTCGTGGCATACAGCATCCAGGAGACGAGGGCA
>JAJYOH010000143.1 GCA_021796315.1 Chloroflexota bacterium | reverse complement strand
TCGACCTGTCAGACTTTTTAGACCTTTGAGACTTGTTGGACTTCTCAAAGAGGAGAAATCATGCATTCCCGACGCGCACTTTTATACATGCCCGGCGACGACTGGAAAAAGATCGCCAAGTCGGTCACGCTCGGCGCGGACTCGATCTGCATGGACATGGAAGACGGCACGGCGCTCAACCGTAAGGCCGAGGCGCGTGCCACGATCGTCAAAGCTCTGCAGGAATTGGACTTCGGCAAAAGCGAAAAACTGGCGCGCATCAATTCCGTCGGTTCGGGTTTCGAGAAGGAGGATATTCACGCTGTCCTGCCGTATCATCCCGATGGCATTGTGATTCCCAAGCTCGAAGAGCTGAGTCAAATTCAATGGGCGCATGAAATTATCGAAGCCGCGGAACTTTCGCATGGCTGGCCGGTTAATTCGATTCGGATGCTGGTCGGTGTGGAGACAGCCAAAGGGATCTTAAATCTGAAAGAGATCGCATCGCATCCGCGGCTGGACGCCTTGATCTTCGGCGGCGAAGATTACGCGGCCTCGGTCGGCGCGACGCGCACAAAAGACGCGGTCGAATTGCTTTATGCGCGCGAAGCGACGGTCGCAGTGTGCGCGGCATTTGGAATTCAAGCGATTGATATTGTGACAATTGATTTCAAAGACATCGAAGCCTTGCGCGTTGAATCTGAATTTGGCGCGCGGCTGGGATTCAGCGGCAAGCAGATCATCCACCCAGCACAGGTCGAGCCGGTACAGTCCGCATTCACACCGGGCGATGAAGCCATGGCTCATGCAAAACGAATCGTCGAAACGTTTGAAGCCAGTCAAGCCAAGGGCGCAGGCGCGTACGCGTTAGATGGCAAAATGATCGACATGCCTTTGGTGAAGAACGCACAAAAAGTTTTGGACCGTGCGAAAGCGGCGGGAAAAACTTAAGTCAGCTCCTGGAATTATCAACGAGGTATCCTTTTGCTCTCCATTCTCTTTGGTCTTACGTCCGCGCTGACATGGGGCGCGGCCGATTTCGCGGGCGGACTATCCAGCCGAAAACTGAGCGCCTACCGCGCGGTGTTTTTCGGCGATTTCTTCGGATTGCTGCTCTTGTTAATTGCGGCCGGCATCTACCGCGAAAATTTTCCGGCGCTCTATCTGGTATTGATCGCCGGTCTGGCTGGCATGTTCGGTTCGATGGGTCTGCTGGTGCTTTTTTACAGCATGATCCAGGGACAGATGAGCATCGCCGCGCCTGTCTCGGCCCTGCTGGCCGCAACGCTGCCCGTCATCGTCGGCGGGATGATGGATGGTTTGCCCAAGCCGCTTCAATTCCTGGGCTTTGGATTTGCGCTCATGGCAGTCTGGATGATCTCACAGGGCGATTCGGAGGAAAAATTTCACCTCGGTCGTCTGGCTGACCTGCGCCTGCCGCTTCTGGCCGGCCTGGGATTCGGCCTCTATTTCGTGTTGATGGGTGCCGCCACGCGCGCCACCTCATCCCTTATCTGGCCAATGGTCGCTTCGCGCACAGCTGGGACCGTGTTGCTGCTGATCTTCGTGCTGATTCGACGCGAATCGTTTGGGATACCACGCGCTGCATGGAATGTGGTCTCCGCCAACGCCATTTTAGATGTCAGCGGAAATGTGTTTTATATACTGGCGCTCAGAACCGGTCGGCTGGATGTGTCCGCCGTGCTCAGTTCGCTGTATCCGGGCGCCACGGTCTTGCTAGCCTGGCTGATGCTCAAAGAACGCATTTCACGCAAACAGTGGCTGGGCATCGCGGCCGCGCTGGTCGCGATCGTCTTGATGACTTTGTAGAGAGGTTTCTATGACAGGAAAACTAAGCGGACGCGTTGCCATCGTCACCGGCGCGACCTCCGGGATTGGAAAAGCCACAGCGCTTCTTTTCGCGGACGAGGGAGCGGGCGTCGTTATAACGGGCCGCCGCACGGATTTGGGCGAAGGCGCGTTAAACGAGATCCGCTCGAAGGGAGTCCGCTGCGTATTCGTCGAAGCGGATCACACCAAAATGGAAGATTGCCAAAGAGTCGTGAACATTGCAATTAAGGAATTTGGTCACATTGATATTTTATTCAACAACGCAGGCATCGTCACAAGTGGAACCGCCGAAACGACCGAAGAAAATACTTGGAACGACACGATGGCGATCAACGTGACCTCGGTCTGGCGCATGTGCAAACTGGTTTTGCCGCATATGAAGAAACAAGGTAAAGGTGTGATCGTCAACAACGGCTCGGACTGGTCCGTCGTTGCGGGCAGGGATGCCTTTCCATACATCGCCAGCAAAGGCGCAGTCGGCATGATTACGAAATCCATGGCGCTCGATTATGCGCGCGACAATATTCGCGTCAATGCGGTTTGTCCCGGCGACACGTTCGTTGACCGCTGGCTGGAAAAAGGTTACTTCGAAGGTTCCGATCCAGTCACGCTTGAAGAAGCAATGAAAGAATCCAGCGCATATATTCCGATGGGACGTTTCGGCAAACCGGAAGAGATCGCACGCGCGGTTCTGTTTTTGGCTTCCGATGATTCTTCTTTTGTCACGGGACATTTGCTTTTAGTCGATGGCGGCAATACCGCGCAATAGGAGAAATTTTAAATGAAACAATGGTTCAGTTTGGCTTCCAAGCCACAACAATTAATAGCAGTATTTGGCTTGATCCTTTTCTTTCTTATTTTTAATTTTTTTAGTATGAGACATCTTTCTCTAACGACGGATGAGGAAATGCATTATCGCTATGGAATGAATATCCTTAACTTGAATTCAAACCGCATCGTTTACGCTCCCGGAATCGTCGATGATAGCAAAATGCCGGTCAGCGCATTGAATGCCATTCCTGCTAAAATTTCAAAATCACTTTCTAAAGGAAACCTGAAGAATCTTCTTGAAAATTTCACTACGGCTCGATTTATTACTGTAATCTTTTCATCACTGATTGCCTTGTTGGTCTTCCGTTGGTCATTTGAACTTTTTGGCGCGGTTCCAGCTTTTGCTTCATTGATCCTGTATATTTTTGATCCCAATATCATTGCACATTCTGAGCTGGTTACAACCGATATTTATGCGACTGGAGCGGTTGTGTTCTGCGCATATTGGCTGTGGAAATTTGCAAATACGCGAAAGCTCAAAGACGGTCTAATATTTTTATTTGTTTTAGGATTAAGTCAGCTCGCTAAATACACTTCGGTAGTTCTACTGCCTCTTTCTACGCTGGCTCTGGTGACTCACGATTGGTTTTTATCCAAAGAGATACATGGTCACATAAAAAATATCGGACGATATCTTGGAAAGATTGTGCTTTATACGCTAGTTGCCGGAGTCGTTTGTGTGCTCATAATTAACACAGGCTATTTACTCAACCGATCTTTTACATCTTTTGGAAATTATCAATTCGAGTCCGATATGTTCCGAAAGATACAGAATAATACCTCTCCGTGGTTGACAAATGTTCCTCTACAGTTACCATATCCTTACCTGCAGGGATTGGATATAACTTTCTTCCGAGCAAGCACAGGTTTTGGGTATGGCCGAATCTATCTTCTGGGACAACTCCATGAAGTTGAGGGTTTTAAAGGGTATTATTTTGTTGCATCTTTATTCAAAATGCCCATTGCTACACAGATCATTGTTTTAATCTCAATGGTTGTATATTTTTTGGATAGAGATCGAAGAGCTAAATTCTGGAACGATCAGATATTTCTTCTGATCCCCATTGTTTTTTTTACTATTTACTTTAATTTTTTCTATAACACTCAACTCGGCATTCGATTTTATCTGGTCGTATATCCTTTGCTTTATATATTTGCGGGTACCCTATTTAAAAATTGGAGGAACTTTACGGCCCGTCAGAGAACGGCCAGCTTTGCGATTTTTGGGTATCTCATCATTTCTGTCTTTTCTTATTACCCACATTATCTTTCCTACTTCAATGAATTTGTTTGGAATAGGAAAATTTCTTATAAATATCTTGCCGACTCGAACCTCGATTGGGGTCAAAATTTAAACTATTTGAATCAGTACATGGTAAATCACCCAGATGCTAACTATGAACCTTCTGGGGTCGTGTCTGACCCCAGAATTATTGTTACTGTAAACGATTTAGTAGGTGTCCACGCCGACCCCAAGGAATATAAGTGGCTTAGAGAGAATTTCGAGCCAGTAGGGACGATTGCGTACAGTTATTTAATCTATAATGTGTCTCCAACCGATTTGGCAAATTTATGCAAAACCAAGTTGATTTGCGAGACTCAAAACAAATGAAGCTCAGGCAGTAGTATGATCAGCAATTAACAGACTGGACTACACACAGATCGATTAGAAACTGACAGGAACTATGAATTCTATATATAAAAAGATTCTATCTTATGAATATATCCCCATTGCTAGTCTCATTGCCTTATGTTTATTAGCAGGCATCTTCACTGCAAAGGATTATGGCGAAAGCTGGGATGAGACCCAAATATTCGATTATGCTCACTACTCAATGCAGGCCTATCAATATATATTGCATCCCAATGACTTATCGCTATTCGTCAGGGATTTTAATTATTATGGCCCGGCTTATTTCATGATCGCTGATATTTCTTCTAGGTTCATCAACCAATTGATACCGGCTATATCGATCATCACAACCAGACATTTTGTTTATTTCTTTACATCACTGACGGGTATTCTTGTCTTATATTTATTATCGCGGCGCTGGATGAGCAAGTGGGCAGCGTTTGGAGCTTCTCTTCTATTTACCTCTCAGCCCCTGATTTGGGGGCATTCCTTCATTAATCCAAAAGATATTCCTTTTATGGTCTTTTTTCTAATTAGTGTATACCTTGGCCTTCTGATGATAGATGCCGCTCCAAACTCAAAATGGAAATGGGTTGTCCTTGCTGGAATTATTTTAGGCCTGACAATTTCCATGAGGGTGGTCGCACCTTTGGCTGGATTCCTTGTTCTTATGTATGGGCTATTGAAGTTTCCTCGAAAAACAATAACCATCGCCCCTTTTTATTTTCTTATTGCAGGTATAGCTACTTTCTTGACATGGCCTTATTTGTGGAAGGTTGGTATAGGCGGCTTTTTTGAGAGTCTCAAACTCATGTCCAAGTTCCCATACAAGGGACAGATATTGTTTATGGGAGATTTGTACTTCGCAAATCAATTACCTCGCAGATATTTTCCAACATTACTAGGATTGCAATTAACCGAACCTGCGCTAATCCTGATAGGGATTGGTTTGATGGTTTCCTTATGGTCTTTTATAAAGAAAGAGAAAAAGGAGCCCATTTTATTATTTGCGGGGTGGTTTCTAGTCCCAACCCTTTGGGTTGTGTTATCGCGCAGCCCTTTATATGATAATGCTCGCCAGCTCTTATTTCTTTGGCCTCCACTTTTTATATTGGCCGGCTTAGGAATAGATCGATTGACGCCTTTTATCAAACTTCCTCTATTAAGGTCGGCTTTTTTAATTGTGATGATCTTACCGGGTATTTATGCCAGTGTTGATCTTTATCCATATGAATATATTTATTACAACAGCCTGGTTGGTGGAGTAAGAGGCGCATATCGCAAATTCGAGTTGGACTATTGGGATGTGTCTTTTCGAGAATCGATGGATTACATTAATAAAGCGTCACTGCCGAGAACAGGAATCATAGTTATCGGTGCCAGTCATGTTGCCAAAGAGTACGCTAGGTCCGATCTCTCAATTGGTGTTCTGACAGAGCAATATTCCAGACCCGATCTTTCAATTTTTGTTCTTGATAAAACGAGTTTATCTAAAGGTTCATACAGTTTTATTCTTGCATCAACACGTAGTAATGAAGACCTGACTCGTTATACAACTTCGGATGTCGTCTTCACTGTGAAAAGAGATGACAGCGTCCTCGCTTATGTAAAAAAAATCAACTTTGGACAATAATCCAAAGTTGATTTTCGAGCTAAAACATAAGCGATTTGACGAATTACTCTTTTTTTACCGGCCGAAGAACACTATCAAGCTATTTAATAGATTTGGATTGATGGTTGAGAATCTTTCACTATAACTTGAAACAGCCAACAGGCTGCTTATTACAAGCGTAGCGCTTGCCAGAATAATTGCAAGAGTCGAGTAGCAGAACAAGGCTATTTGCTGATTGGAGAACAATTTATATCCCTGCCAAAATCCAAGCATGGAGAACAGAGTAATCGTGGGCATGAAGTCTGCCGAAAACCTCATAGTGCAGTAGTAATAGAGCATGATTGTAGCAAAAGAAAGCAAGGCGGCGCCAATCAGCGTAACAGAAAGCCATCTTAGAAATTTCGAATCTACATCATCATTATTCAATGGCGCATCGCGATGAGCTTTATAAACTTTGGATACGAATATGACTGGGGGAAGGAATGCAAACAATAAAAAAGGTGAGGTGTAAAGCAGGCCTGTTATTTTCTCCCGGGAATAATAGAAACTCGGTGCAGCATGAAATAAGGTGAAAGACCTGTCTCCAGATAACGGTTTAATAAACGGAAAAGTCTGAATTATATTAAATGGCGTCAACAGAAAATTATAGAGATTAGCTGGAATGTAGGAAGTCGAGAATATATCCTTGAAATGATCACGATAATTTATACCGCTCAATTGATAGCGCAAACCAGACTCGACGACTGAACCAAAACGCGCCCAGTTATACCAGCCCAGCAATATTGCACCAACTACGAGCGGAACAATTAACGCAATTAGCGGCGTCAGCGAATTTGATGGGAAATATGTTCGGAAATTATTCGGCATGATCCACAAAATGTTCATCAAAATAATGAATATTACTGGAAACGCCAGTACTATACGTGAACCAACAGCTAAACTCAAAAAAATACCAGCTGCTATCATAGGTAAACTTGAAACTGATGATCTATCGCCCAAGGCTATGACTACAAAAAGTATTCCTCCCATTAGAAAAAATTGTCCGCTGACAATTGACGTTTCATATATCTGGGGCTGATTCAACATCCAAGTTATTGGGCTGATCAACCCACATAGCAATATTCCCAATAACGCAGTCCACTCCGGCAATTCCGAAAAGAATCGTTTCCAAATATTAAGCGACAATGCAATTTGAATCAAGAACAGGCCAACAGTAAAAGCAAAGACAATATACTGGTCTCCAATTTCGCTGGGAATCAGAAATTTAACGGCCGCCAAAAATAAAGCGGGGACTGGTCCCCAATATAGATAGAACTTCCCGTTGTAGAGTGACCCGTCAAAAATATATGGAATATCCGGCCGCGCTTTTCGGGAATCAACGCTATATGGATCTGGCAAAGATAGAAGTGTTGCATCTGGTTTGATTTGAAGAGAAAGCTGTCCGTGCTGAAAGGATGTAGCAAGCATATCGTAATAATTTGTTGTTTTGGGCCAGTTTACCCATAAGCCCACACTTACGAACCAAACATAAATTGCTGTTACGAAAATAATGGCTATGCCTGTCAGAAAATAGACTCTTTTGATTTTTGATGAGACAAAAAAGAAAAACAAGGAACACGATGCGATCACAATACCAATCGCCAGTATGAGAATTCTACTCATTCCCCAATTGGCATTATGATCTAAACCAATGCGATTGGCAAAGATCGCGATCATTATCATAACCAAACTTAAGCTCAATGCGGCAATCGATATATATTTTCTTTTCATTCAAAAATCACTATAAACTTAACGGTCGTTTTGATTGTTTCAGTCATTTGCATAAATTTTTAAAATCATTAGCAACGGAATCCGACCTGGACTCTCTATTGGTTTATACTTTGTTACAATAATTGGTAACAACTTGCAGGAATTCTGTACAGTATTATATCTTATGTAACAGAGCAGTCAACTTGTCATTAATTGAATCGTCTATTTTTGGCATCATTTTAGTTTCATTGATCTCGTGGAACTTATTGGAGAAACGCGTTCTGAGTCTGAAAACGCATTTCGAATGAGTTTTTACTTCAGTTTTATTTTTGGCTTCCGACGATTCTTCTTTTGTGACTCGGCATTTGTTATTGATGGACGGCGGAAATACGGCGCAGTGAAATTCCTCTTTTCATCCCGGAAACTCTAACAAATCTCTTATTTTCCCTTTCTTGACAAACAATTAACCCGCATATATAGTTAAGCCCGCTTAACTAAAAAGAAGGCTTAACTATGACAAAACCAGTCCAATTCTCGAAGACCGTTCGCTCCTTCATGGACGTGTTCATGCACCGCTCGATGCGCGGCTGGGCGCACTTTGCCAAGAACACCGGCCTCTCCATCCAGCAATTTAGCCTGATCATGCAATTGCATTATCGCGGCGTGTGCGGAATCTCAGATATCAGCGAACGTTTCGAGATCACGACCGCTGCCGCCAGCCAGATGGCGGACAAGCTCGTCCAGATGGGGTACCTGGAACGCATCGAGGATCCAAACGACCGCCGCGCCAAACTTTTGAGTCTGAGTGCAAAAGGAAAGCAGTTGATCGGGCAGAGCATTGAGCAACGTTATCGCTGGGTTGACCAGCTTTCCGAAAATCTCAGCGCACAGGATCGCGAAAAGATATCGGACGCGCTGGCCATCATGACAGAAGCCGCCGCCAAATCAGAGCAAACTCAATAATTCACCGAACTTCCATTCCATCTTCACAGTCAATTCACGACAGTGCTTTATAAAGTAACCTGTTTGACTGTCGAAATTTATAAAATCCGAAAGGAAATCCATGCAAGCATCCAATCTCGACTTATTACCCGGTCCAACGAATTATTTCATGAGGAGCAAAATCAGTCATGCTTAAACTGGCTAAATATACAAAACCTTACTTGTTAATGATCCTGCTCGCCATCGTGCTTTTGTTTGCACAGGCAAACTTCGATCTGGCGCTTCCAGATTATCTCTCCCGCATCGTCAACACCGGCATCCAGCAGGGAGGCGTGGAAAACGCCGTGCCGGTGGCGATCCGTCAGAGCGAAATGAACCGCGTGGTCATCTTTATGAATGCGGCGGATAAAACTTCCGTGCTGGCCGACTACACTCTGGTGGACAAGAACTCGCCCGATTACAGCAAGTACGTTTTGGAATATCCTGTCCTTGCAAAAGAACCCATCTATGTTTTGAAGGACATCAGCCCGGCGGAACTCGCTCGAATCGACCCGATCATGGGCAAAGCGATCCTGACAGTTTCAGGCATCGAACAGGTTATGGCAGATCCGACCAAAGCTTCGCAGATGGGTGCGGCATTTGGCGGCATGGACCTGAGCAAACTTCCCCCTGGCACAGATTTATTCGCCCTGTTGGGCAAATTGCCCCCCAGCGCACTTTCTCAAATCACCGGCGCCATTGACAAGAAATTCGCGGCGCTCGGTGACAGTATGGTCATTCAAGCGGCGGTCGCTCCAGTCAAAGCCGAATATCAGGCGCTGGGCATGGATACAACCAAACTGCAAAACGGCTACATCATAAACATCGGCAGTTGGATGCTTTTGCTGACCCTGCTTTCCATCACATGTAACATCATCGTGGGCTACCTGGCCGCCAAGATCGCGGCCGGCATGGCGCGCGACATCCGCCGTGATGTGTTCCAAAAAGTCGAAAGTTATTCCAGCACTGAGTTCGACAAATTCTCGACCGCCTCCCTGATCACCCGCACCACCAACGATGTGACGCAAATCCAAATGGTGACCTTCATGGTCATCCGCATGGTGTTCTATGCGCCGCTGCTCGGCTTCGGCGGCTTGATCAGAGTAATTTCCAAAGATTCGCCTTTATCGTGGCTGATCGGTTTGGCGGTTCTTATACTTATCAGCCTGATCATGGTTATCTTTTCGCTTTCACTGCCCAAGTTTAAGCTCACCCAGAAACTTATAGACCGGATCAATCTGGTGGCGCGCGAAAACCTGGCGGGCATGATGGTAGTGCGTGCATTCAACATGGAAGGCTTCGAAGAGAATCGTTTCGACAAAGCCAATTTGGACCTGACCGCTGTCAGCCTGTTCATCAATCGTGTGATGGTGGTGGTGATGCCGATGATGATGCTCATCATGAACGGTCTGTCGCTGGCAATCATTTGGTTCGGCGCGCGTCAAGTTGCGGATGCAAACATGCAGGTCGGCGACATGATGGCGTTCCTGCAGTATGCCATGCAAATTGTGTTCTCGTTCCTGATGCTTTCGATGATGTTCATCATCCTGCCGCGCGCTTCCGTCTCCGGTGACCGTATTGCCGAAGTGCTCGAGATCGAGCCTAAAATCCACGACCCGAAAGAACCCAGGAAATTCCCAACTCCTTTCAAAGGCACGGTGGAATTCCGCAACGTTTCATTCCGTTATCCCGGCGCTGAGGATGATGTCCTGCATGACATCAACTTTACCGCGCGGCCGGGACAAACTACAGCCTTCATCGGTTCCACCGGCGCTGGTAAGTCAACGATTGTTAATCTGATTCCGCGCTTCTATGAAGTTTCCAACGGCGCGATCCTGATGGATGGCATGGATATTCGCGCAGTGACCCAGCACGATCTGCGCGATCAGATCGGTTATGTCCCGCAAAAGAGCGCGTTGTTCTCCGGCACCATCGAGAGCAACCTGCTGTATGCCGACAAAAACGCCAGCCCCGAAATACTGAAATCGGCGATTGAAATTTCACAGGCAGCGGAATTCGTGAATTCCAAACCCGAAGGTATGCAAACTGAAATCTCGCAGGGCGGCGTGAATGTGTCCGGCGGACAAAAGCAGAGGCTCTCGATTGCCCGCGCACTGGTCAAAAAGCCGCCGGTCTATATTCTCGACGACAGTTTCTCCGCGCTCGACTTCAAAACCGATGCGGCTCTGCGCAGGGCCTTCAAGGAAAAAGCAACAAACAGCACCCTGATCATTGTCACCCAGCGCGTCTCCACTGTCAAAAATGCCGAACAGATCATCGTTCTTGATGAAGGCAGGATTGTCGGCAAAGGCACACACCACGAGCTGATGGAAACTTGCGAAACCTACCAGGAGATTGCCTTATCACAGCTTAGCAAGGAGGAATTACTATGATGCACGGTCCTGCACAACCCGGACGCGGCGGTCCCACGATGGGACGTGGTCCCATGGGCAGAGGTCCGATGGTGGGCGGTCCCGTCGAAAAAGCCCGCG
>JAJYOH010000005.1 GCA_021796315.1 Chloroflexota bacterium | reverse complement strand
GCCTTGAAATCCGCCGCAAGTTCCAAGATTCACCAGCAGGTCCGGTTCGAAGCGATTGATCACATATTGCGCCGTGGCCGCCGCGGATATTTTTCCCCAGCCGCCGTGGAAAAGTGTCAAGTTCCAAGTGTCAAGTGTAAAGTCGGCAAACTCGCCGAAGGGAGACTGTTGAAGAACAAGGTTTGGATAAAATTCCTTAACCGCACGCCATTCCGCGTTGGCGGAAACGATGACTACGATTTTCATTTGATATTCCCGGTAAGATAATCCATTAGAAATTGAAGCGCCGCATCTGCCGCCGAAGATTTATTTTGAACGCGGTTGCCATCGAAATGGAAGAGGCGCGTCCATTCGCCGTCCGGTGCGACGAGTGCAACCCAAACTGTGCCGACGGGTTTATCGGGCAATCCGCCGCCGGGTCCGGCAATGCCGCTGACCGAAATGGAAATATCGGCATTGAAAACTTTGCGTGCGCCGCGTGCCATCTCGAGTACAGTTTCGCGCGAGACTGCGCCATGGGCTTTTAACGTATCCCACGAAACATCCAGCAAAGCGACTTTGGCCTCGTACGCATAAGCGGCAACGCCACCCAGGAAATATTCGGACGATCCAGTCACATCCGTGATGCGGCTGGCGATCAATCCGCCTGTGCAAGATTCAGCCGTTGCGAGTTTAAATCCGCGCGCGCACAGCAGATCGCCGATCAGGTTTTCCAGTTTTATCATGCCCAGCATTATAAGCACAAAACCTCCCGCGTATGCAGGAGGTTTTGTGAACGAAAAATAGGATTATTAAATATTAGGGAGCAACCAGGCTTTGATTGATTGTCTTGAATGCGTTTTCAATTGCCGATCCAAAAAGCATCAAACCTCCAACCAGGCAGGCGCACAAGAATCCGATTGCCAGGCCGGGGATGAACAATGCGCCAATCGCCGCACCCCAACCGAACTGGTTCACACCTTTGATCGCCATGATCTCGAGCACAAGAATGTAAAGGCCCGCAACAGCAACGATAATACTGAAACAAAGTCCAATAAACGGGATGGCAGACAATAAACCCAGTACGCCTGCAACAATGGAGAACGGCGCCAGGATGGCCGCCAACACATAAGCCAGTTGCCCGCTATTGCCTTTGCCGCCAAACATCTTCGCAACCCACTGAATGATCGCCGTGCCGATTGCAAAGAATATGGTGGCAACGACAGCAATGATAGGCGCGCCGCAGATCGCAGTGATCAACCCACCGCCAAACCCATTAGCGAATTGTCCGCCATTGCCATATTGCTCCAGAACGCGGCGCATGGCAACACCCTGCACAAGCGATGATAGAAAAAATTCAATCAGATAACCGATAAAAATCCATAGATAGGCTGTAGTTGCTTTTGCGTTTGGCGAAGCCGCCATCTCGGCAAAAGTGGATTCACTGGGCTTGGTCAATGCATCCATCCAAACCTGAAAAAACGGTTTGGGGCCTGCGGGCATAACCGGGGTGTTCGACATGTCATTCATTAGAGTCTCCTTTTTGAAATTTTATCTACTTATAGCACAACCGATATTCAACTTCAATAGTGCAAAACACCTATGCCTTAACCCGGATGCGGGTAAAATTATCGGCATGGAAATCGCCGAACATCTTAAAGGAATCCTCGCCACGCTTCCATCCAAACCCGGTTGCTACATTTATCGCAATGCGGCCGGGACGATCATTTATGTTGGCAAGGCTGTCAGTTTAAAGAATCGGGTGCGATCATACTTCCATGCTGACGCAAGTCACGACGCCAAGACACGCCGCCTCGTGCGTGATATTGCCAACATCGAGTGGATCGTAGTCGGGTCGGAGCTTGAGGCGCTCATCCTTGAGATGAACCTCATCAAGAAGCATCGTCCCAAATTCAACATCCGCCTCAAGGACGACAAGCGTTATCCCTACATCAAAGTTCACTGGAACGAGCCTTTCCCAAAAGTTACGGTCACGCGGCAGATGGTTAAAGATGGCTCACGATATTTTGGTCCATACACATCAGCCTGGGCTGTCTACCAAACACTGGATGTGCTGCGCCGAATCTTCCCATACTTGACGTGTGACCGCGAGATCACCGGGCAGGATAAACGGGCGTGTCTTTACTACGACATCAAGCTGTGTACCGCTCCCTGTATCGGCGCGGCGACCCAGGCCGCCTACCGCCAAATGATCTCAGACCTGATGGATTTTCTAAGCGGACACAGCGAAAGCATCGTAACGCGTTTGCAAAACGAGATGGAAAAGGCCTCCGAAGAAATGCGCTTCGAAAAAGCCGCGGCATTACGCGATCAACTCAAAGCCATTCAATCCATCATCGAACGCCAGAAGGTTGTCTTTGCCACAGACTATAAAGATTCAGACGTGCTTGCCATGGCGCGTTCTGACGGCGAAGCCTGTGTGCAAATATTCTTCATCCGCGGCGGAAAATTGATCGGCCGCGAATATTTTATTTTGGAAGGCACCGAGGATACTGCCGACACCGAAGTGATGAGTCAGTTCGTCAAGCAGTTCTACACCGAAGCCGCGAATATTCCACAGCAAGTCATGTTGCCGCAGGAAATCGAGATCGAGGAAGCCAGGATCATCAGCCAATGGATGAGGTCAAAACGCGGCGGCGAAAAAGTGGAATTCTTCGTTCCGAAAGAGGGCCAGCCGCACGAACTGGTCCAGATGGCGGCGGAGAATGCGACAGAAACCTTGGCGTCCCTGCGCGCGCAATGGCAGGCCGACTCGCACAAGCAGGAACAGGCGCTGGCAGATTTGCAATCTGCATTGCAGTTGCCCACGCCGCCTAACCGCATCGAATGTTATGACGTGTCGCACACACAGGGCGTGGCTACCGTCGGCGCGATGGTGGTTTTCGAGCAGGGCGTGCCTGCCAAAAATCTTTATCGCAGATTCAATATCGACAGCACCAGCATCGGTGCGCCGGACGATTTCGCCTCGATGGAGGAAATGTTAACGCGGCGATTCCGCAGATGGCAGGGAAGCCAGGACGCTTCAACTGCGTTCAGCGGGAGTCCAGCTCCCGGGTCCAAGCCGGATGCGTCGTTCTCCTTCCTGCCAGACTTGATCATCATCGACGGCGGCAAAGGCCAGCTTGGGCGTGTGGTCGATGTCCTGGAAAAATTCAACTTGACTAACGAAGTGCCTGTAGTAGGATTGGCGAAACAACAGGAAGAAATTTTCTTTCCGCACAAGTCGGATTCATTGATGCTGCCGCGTCATTCCCAGGGCCTGTATCTCGTCCAGCGTATTCGCGACGAGGCACACCGGTTCGGGATCACGGCACATCGCAAAAAACGCGCAAAATTGGGAATGGCTTCGCAATTGGATTCGATCCCCGGCATTGGCCCGACGCGCAGAAAGGCGCTCTTGAAACATTTCGGTTCTGTGGATAAGATTAGGGAAGCTTCGCTCGAGGAATTGGCTGCCGTCCAAGGCGTGACAAAATCAGCGGCGGAAAGTATAAAGGCACACCTGGAATGAAACACGTTTGGATCGTTGATGATGATGAAGAAATGACTCGCGCAGTCAGGCTGATGTTGAAACTGCTTGACTGTGAAGTGACCGGTTTTCTCGGTGCGCGTTTCGCTGCCCAGGCCCTGCTCTCAGGCCAACGACCGGATTTGATCGTACTCGATATCAACATGCCGGAAGTCAGCGGGCTGGATTTTCTGGAATACTTGCGACGCCAGAGCGGATGGAAAAAATTACCGGTTATCATGCTTTCAACCGAAGCGGCAGACGTAACTGTGGACCGCGCCATGGAATTGGGCGCAGATGGTTATGTCTCCAAGCCGGTTACGATTGAAGAATTAGAGAAGGTCATGAATGCGGCCTTCAAGAAATATCAGAAAGGTTAGATTAGGAATGTCAAAAAGTAGTCAAAGCAAGAAATCAAACAAGCCGAGCACGGCACAGATTGTCATGCTCATTTTCTCGCTCATCATCGTGCTTTCGGTAATCCTGTCCCTGTTTGCAAAAATATAAAAATGGGAAAAATATTTTTAGTGGGAGTCGGTGGATTCGCCGGCTCGGTTTTGCGTTATCTGTTCAGCGGCTACGTTCAACAATGGATGCAAAGCGCGGCGTTTCCGTTCGGCACCATGGCCGTGAATCTGGTCGGCTGTCTTGTAATTGGCTTTCTCTCGCAGTTGGCAGATTCGCGCGGCGTGTTCACCGATGAGACGCGTGCGCTGGTATTCGTTGGCGTGCTGGGCGGGTTCACCACCTTCTCTACATTTGCGAACGAAAGTATGAACTTTTTCCGCGACGGCCAAAACTTATCGGCTATCGCGAATGTGGGCATACAAGTTGTGCTTGGACTGGGCGCAGTCTGGCTCGGTCGCGCCATCGCATACTGGATTTGGAGATAACATGATCCCTGAAGAAGGCTATCTGCTGAGAATCTTCATTGGCGAAAGCGACAAGATGGATGGAAAGCCGCTGTATGAATGGCTGGTAACTCAAGCCAAATCGCGCGGCATGGCTGGCGCAACGGTTCTACGCGGGATGATGGGCTTCGGCGCGCACACCAAAATTATCCACACCTTCAAGATCGAACGGCTCTCCGAAGACCTGCCCATCGTGGTCGAGATCGTGGACAGCAAGGAAAAGATAGAAGATTTTCTGGCCTTCGCAGAAGGCAGGATCAAACGCGGAATGTTAGCGACCACCGAAAAAGTACAAGTCCGCGTGTATCGCGGCGGCGAAGTGAACAAGTAAATCGCTCTGGTATAATCTGGTTTGTAAATACAAAAAAACAAACACACCCCCGCCACGGGGGTTTTTGATGAAAAGGTTTCTTTATGCTCGACAAATTGGCCGGAATTGAACAACATTACGAAGACCTTGGAAATGAATTTCTCGAGGTCGGCTCGAACTATCAACGCGCGGCAGAGATCAACAAAGAGCGCGTGGATCTGGAACCGATCGTCATCAAGGCGCGCGAATATCGTCAGGCGATGAAAAGCCTGGAGGAAGCCAGAGCCATTCTAAACGTCGAGAACGACGCGGAATTAAAGTCGATGGCCGAAGCCGAAATCCTGGACCTGACTCCAAAAGTCGAAATTCTCGAAAAGGAGATCAAGGCTTTGTTGGTTCCAAAAGATCCGCGCGACGATAAAAGCGTCATCGTTGAAATTCGCGCAGGCGCAGGCGGCGACGAGGCCGCCATCTTCGCTTCGGATTTATTCCGCATGTACACACGTTACGCCGAAGATCATCGGTGGAAAGCCGAGGTCATGTCTGAAAACGCAATCGGCATCGGCGGATACAAGGAAGTCATTTTCGAGATCAAAGGCAAAGGCGCATATTCAAAACTGAAATACGAATCGGGCGTGCATCGCGTGCAGCGTGTGCCGGCCACCGAGGCGCAGGGACGCATTCATACATCCACCGCCACGGTAGTCGTGCTGGCCGAAGTGGACGACGTGGAAGTTGACATTCCCGAATCCGATATCGAGATCGAAGTCTATCGCTCATCCGGCGCAGGCGGACAGAACGTGCAGAAGAACTCGACGGCTGTGCGCCTGTATCACAAGCCGACCGGCATGATCGTCACCTGCCAGGATGAACGCTCGCAGTTGCAAAACAAGTTGCGCGCGTTGAGCATCCTGCGTGCGCGCTTGTATGAGATCGAAGAACAGAAGCGCCGCACCGAACTCGAAGCCGATCGCCGCTCGCAGGTCGGAAGCGGCGAACGCTCTGAAAAAATCCGCACCTACAATTATCCGCAGAACCGCGTGACCGATCATCGCATCGGCATTTCAAATTACAATCTGCCGGCGGTGATGGATGGCGCAATCGACCAGTTCATCGACGAGCTTTCCACGCGCGACGAGGCTGATCGTTTGTCCGCCACCGGCGTCGAAGAAGATGATGAATAATTTTTTCGGGCGCTGAAAATAAAAACGTAAAGCGTAACGATGGTTGCTATCTCGCTCGAGGCGGCGTCCCCGCCGCCGGGGACTGCGGCGGGAGCGCATATGTAAGAGACCAATTGAAAGGACAACATGAATCGTTTCCGACTCCCCTTTCGCGTCATCGCCATTTTGATCGTAACCGCCATCGCATGGGGATTGCGCGCCCGCGCCGTATCCATGCTGCCCATCGATTACGATGAAGATGATTATCTGCGCGCCGGTCAACAATTTGCGCATCTCACCCGGACCTCGGACTGGCGCGGCTTTCTGGATACTAATTACCGAACTGAACATCCGCCGCTGGCAAAGATCATGGTCGGCATAAGTATTTTATCCGCCCCGGAAAAGCCGCTCATCCCTGACGCGCCAACCACTGCCCAACCCAATAATTATTTGCCGCGCAACCTGGTCGAACCCGCGCGGACAATCAACGCAGTATTTGGAACTCTGACTGTTCTTGCCCTATCGTTGGTCAATCCGCTGGCAGGACTTTTCTTAGCCGTTCATACCTTCACCATTAAATACACCAGCCAGATCATGCTGGAGGCGTTGCCTGCTTTTCTCGCGCTGCTTTCGGTCATTTGTTACACCCGGGCAAAGAAAAGCGCGATACCGAAAAACGAAAGATTTATTGGTGGATGGTTGATTGCTTCTGCTGTTTTTCTGGGTCTGACCGCCGCATCAAAATATTTATATTGTGTGGCCGGGATTGCGATTCTCGTGGATTGGTTTATTGATTCAAAACGCGAAGGAAATCCAGTCCGCTTCTTCAAACAAGCCGCCGTGTGGGGAATACTTTCACTTCTTGTTTTCTTCATGGCGAATCCGTATCTCTGGCCCGCGCCATTTACTCGATTAAAGGAATCTGTTTTTTATTTATCGAATTATTCCGTCACCGCACCGGAAGTTCAGCAAGCGAATTTTCCACCCTGGCAGCCTTTTGTCTGGCTGACAGAATCGGTGCCGTGGCATCCGGGCGTCTTTCTTATTTCGATTGATTTTCTGATCACGATTTTAGCTTTCATCGGTCTCAACCGTCTTTGGAAAAAAGAACGCGTCTATATTTTATGGCTTGGAATTGCCATCTTCTTCCTTTTGCTCTGGCCGACAAAATGGCCGCAATACATCGTCATTTTGACCGCGCCGCTTTCACTGGCCGCGGCGGAGGGGTTCCAGGCTTTAGCGCTTGATCCGCTCAAAGCGTGGTGGGCCGCTCGCGGGTCCAGAAAAAGAAACGCCGAGAGTCGACACTACGAACAACGCGAGGGGCTGCGCGCCATCCCATGGTTGATGCCCGGCATCATTGCCTTGATTCTTTTGGCAATTTTCCCGCTGATCTTTCAGTTCGCCATGTCCCTGACGGATTACAGCGGCGCTTCGCTCCGAGATGGTTTTAACGGCGGTGTGTGGCGCGAAGTTTGGTTGGGACTCAGCGGGCAGGTGACTGTTATTACCCAGGCCGTAATGGGAATTACGGTTGCGATGATGCTGCACCGGCTGCTGGATAGAATGTTGGTCGGTCCCATCAATGATTAAAATTTCCGAGATGCTTGAACGGGTTGGAGAAACCCTTGGGCGGCTGAGCGACACTCCGCAACTCGACGCGCAAGTTTTGCTGGCTCACGTATTTCAAAAACCGCGCACATGGATTCTTGCCCATCCTGAAACGCCTCTCACCGCCCCTCAACTGGATTCCGTTGAACAAGCTGTCTCTCGTTTGAAAACGGGCGAACCGCTCCCTTACGTGATCGGCCATTGGGAATTCTTCGGTCTCAACTTTGATGTGACACCCGATGTTCTCATCCCGCGCCCTGAAACCGAATTATTGGTCGAACATGCGGTTGCGTGGCTGCAATCCACGCCGGAAGCGCAATCTGTTGCGGACATTGGAACAGGCTCAGGCTGCATTGCCGTTTCGCTGGCTGTCCACGTTCCCGAGCTGCAAGTTGTGGCAACAGATATTTCGCCCAAAGCTCTCGATGTTGCGCGCCGCAACGCACGCAAATTTCACGTTGAACATCAAATTGAATTCGTTGAATGTGATTTATTACCAACACCCAACAATCTCCCATCAGAACCCTTCAACCTGATCTGCGCCAATCTCCCCTATATTCCCACTGAGGCGCTGCATAATCTCACTGTCTATGGACGCGAACCTGCCCTGGCGCTCGATGGCGGTATGGATGGCCTTGATCTCATTCGACGATTAATCGCACTCGCGCCAAAATGGCTTGTACCCAGCGGGCGCATATTACTTGAAATCGAAGCCACACTCGGCGCGCCCGCTCTTTCACTCGCCTATGATTCTTTCTCCGAGGCCAAGATTCATTTGCATCAAGATTTAACCGGCAGAGATCGTTTACTGGAAATTCAATTACCCAACATTTAAAAATGAATACAAAAATTCTTCCATCGAATTCGATGGAAACAATTCAAGTTGCATTAAACATTCTGCAATCAGGCGGGTTGGTGGCCTTCCCCACCGACACAGTTTACGGTGTCGGCACGCTGGCGTTCAACGGCAAAGCAGTCGAATCAATTTACATGGCAAAAGATCGTCCGATCGAAAAAGCGATTCCGATTTTGATCGGCGACGCGGACGACTTGACCAGGATCGCTTCAAGCGTGCCAGACATGGCGAAAAAATTTTCCGCCCGCTTCTGGCCCGGACCCCTGACTCTGATCGTTCCTAAATTGCCGACTCTCCCCGAGGCTGTTTCGGCCACAGATACCGTCGCCGCGCGCGTGCCTGATCATCAAGTTGCGCGGACTTTATTGCGCGCCGCCGGGCCAATGGCCGTCACATCCGCCAACATCTCAGGCCAACCCAGTCCAATCACGGCAGATGAAGTCTTCACACAATTGAGCGGGCGCATCGCGCTAATCATCGACGGAGGCCGCACACCTGGCGGAGTCCCATCCACATTGGTAGACTGCACCGGCACAAAGCCGATCATTTTGCGCGAGGGGCCAATTTCCCTTCAAGAACTCTTATCTGCAATTTAGGCGCGTCTCAGCCAATCTTTAAACGCATGAATATAATAATTACTGCATTCTCCTCTGAAAACCGCATGAGACTTGGGCAAGTCTCGATGCGGTTTTCATTTTAAGAACACGTGAGCCGAAAACAAAAATCTCTCATGCAATTCTTAATCCATGTTCAGGTTGCATTCAGGTCAAAGGATATAATAATAAGTGCATTCTCCTCACAAACCGCGTACGGGTCAGGGCCGACCCAAGCGCGGTTTGGGTTTTAAAAGCAAAACTCTGCGAAGGTTCGAACCTTCGCAGAGTTTCTTTCATGATAACGGCCAGGTTGGAGCGATATCCATGTTTAATTCGGAAGTGTGACCCAGCGCAAAATGATAATAACCCGCCGAGGCGATCATGGCCGCGTTATCAGTGCAAAGTGAAAGCGGCGGAATATGAACTTTATACTCACTTTGGTTCCTAAACGTTTCGCGCAATAAACGGTTTGCGGAAACACCGCCCGCTACGAGAATTTCCTTTGCGCCGAATTCGCGCGCGGCCTTCATCGTTTTATTGAACAGAACATCCACAATCGCGGCCTGAAAAGAAGCAGCCATATCAGATACAGGCAAAGGCCTGCCCTTCGACTCAAAACCTTTCGCTTCGCGCAGGACTGCAGTCTTGACTCCGCTAAAGGAGAAGTTCCACGTCCCTTCGAGCCAGGCGCGCGGAAACTGAAAACGCGTCGAGTCGCCATCTTCGGCAGCGCGTTGGACAGATGGGCCGCCCGGGTACGGGAGTCCCAACAGCCGCGCCACTTTGTCGAAGGCCTCACCCGCCGCATCGTCCAAAGTGGAGCCGAGGCGTTTATACGTCAAATGATCGGTCATCAAATTAAGTTCGCTGTGTCCACCTGAGACGAGTAAAACCATCAATGGAAATTGCGGCTCTTCAGGAATGGTCTCACCCGCGTTGTAAACCCAGGCCGAATAGAGATGTCCTTCGAGATGATTGATACCAATCAATGGAAGTCCAGCGCCGATGGATAGTCCCTTCGCGGCATTGACGCCAACCACCAACGAACCCGCCAGCCCCGGACCGCGCGTAACTGCAATAGCATCAAGCTCGCCGAAAGTGAGATGCGCCTTGGATAGAGTCTCTTCAATAACCGGCACGATGGACAACACGTGTTGACGCGATGCCACTTCAGGAAAGACGCCGCCGTAACGCGCATGAATATCCATCTGTGAGGCGACGGTGGACGCCAACAGGGCGCGTCCGTTTTCAATGACGGCGCTGGCAGTCTCGTCACAGGATGTTTCGATGGCAAGGATACGAGCGGAACGCGGAAGGTTCATGGTCTAAGAATAAACTTTAAGTTTATAAGATTGTAATACATATCATTCGAGTCGGCAGTCGGATTTTTGAATGCCAGAAAGATGAAGAAAAAGAAATTCATCTTTATTTACAATTGGTAATATCGATCAGAACACGAAAATCTGAAAGCTCTCCGGTGGCGCTATTGATTTTTTCAAGCCTCTTCATCACTTGCGTACAGGACGCATACAAACCTTGTTGATAGGCAGGCGAGAGGCGATCCCAATAACGTTTGTCAATGTAGATGTAATCAAATCCCAGCTTATGCAGCTCGGTTGGATCCGGCGCGGCGAGGTAAGGAACAAACTGACTCTTGTGAAAACCATCTATGGCGTCAATGGAAAGACGGCCAAACAGGGTCTGGCTGCGAAAACCAATCGGATCGAAAACCATGACCTGCGGAACCAGTTTGTTCCAATAAGTCTGACTAATACGGCTGTCCATACTGGTAACAAAACTGGACACTTGCGGAGAGAAGATCGCTGTAGTTTGGTAGACAAATAGCGCAAGGCCACCGAAAATCGCGATAACGTATCCAACTCCAATGCCGACATTCATCCAAGCCGAGGCGCGTTTAACAATCACCCAAAGGGGGTGAATAGCAAGGAACATCCACGCGATTAGACCAAATGCCGTTAATCGGACAATGTCTCTGGCTGCCACATAATTCAAAAATAGAGGAATGATTACTCCCAGAAATGAAGCGATACCGAGACCAAATTCAAAAGTTCTGGAATGCCTTAGATCAGTTCTCATCCGTGAAATAATAATTGGAAATAAAAGAAGAATAGGACCGGCTTCGAACAATATAACGACAAGCTGCTTCCAATCCAACAGCGACAAACTGCCCATGTGGCTATCGTAAAAAGTGGGCGGCCAGCGCAGGGAGAAACTTCCCGAAGCCGCCGCACCGGCGCCTTGCCTGCCAGTAAAGAAACTGCGCGCGACTTCTGTAATCACTCCGCCTTGCACCAGGCTAAGCAGACCGGCAACAATAACAACCAGCAGGAATTGTCCCGCAAAAGATAAAGCGATTTGGCGGAAAGGAAATTTCTGCCGAAGGATCAATATTAAAGCCGCGATTCCAACGCCCAATTCAAGCAGGACAAAAATATGTTCCGCACTTAGGGCAAGCGACAAAACAGCGCTTCCCAGCAACAGAACCCCAACCGGCTTTAATCCGCGCCGGCCAGCCAGCATGAATATCAACAGAATCGCCAGGAGCGGCAGAGATGAAGCGCCAGCCCAATCAAAGGTTAATGGATTCAGGATTCCATTGGCAAAGGCATAAGGGAACGGAACAGGCGGACCGCCGTCAATCACCCAGGGGCGGAACAGCGCCTCGGCCAACGTTTTTCCCGTTGCGACAGAAGAACCAATGAGCGTAATCCCAGAAGAAATAGAGTTGAACCAAAATGCAGGAAGCAGGGTCAACAGCCAACGCGAACCCATGCCAAATGCAATCAAAACAGTTCCCAGCCAGGCAGCCTTCACGCTTCGAGTTATGCGTCGCAGCCAAAGCCAGGCGCAGATAATCGTTAACGAAACGACAAATGCCCGACTTACATCCCATGCGCTCCACGGAAAGAAACCTCCGACTCTTACCATGCCCGCCGCGAACAAATCCAGCGCATAATGGTATGGCAAATATATGCTGGGAAAGAGCGAATAATGAGGCGGGATATCTCCAGCCGCCATCGAAGAGACCAATGGAAGATGAGCATAATCGTCCCCAACACCCAAGCCGCGCATCATTAAAGTAAAAAAAACCGTCAAGACAATCAACGGGATAAGCCGCCATAATATTTTTAAATTAATTAAGTCAGGCCAGGATTTAATTGAGTTTCGAGCAGTCCACAAGCCAAGAAACAAGACAATGACGGCTGCCAAAATAAAAGCAACATAAGATGCAAAGAAGCGAGCAAGTACATTACTAATAAGAATGAAAAGCAAGACACCAGATGCCAGGCCGAAAGCCAGGCTTTCGCGCTTACGGAACCGTCCGCTCCCAATAGCTAAAAGCCATCCCCCTACCACCCAGCACAGAGACAAGATCAAGAAGAGAAAGATATCGAGAGGACTGCCCGTTCTACTCCAGTACATATTTTATTTTTTCTTCCACTTCTTCATCGGCAGGACAAAATCGTACGGATACTCGGCCAGGATTTCCATCCTGCCATCCGGGCGGACGTAATAAGAATCTTCAATCCGCACGCCCATGCCTTTTTCGGGATAATACAAACCAGGCTCGATCGTAATCACCACGCCGGATTTCAACATATTATCGTCTGGCGTGGTATGCTGACTGAATGGCCGCTCGTGAACATTGAGACCAAGGCCATGCCCAAGTGAATGAACATAACCATTCTCCAGGACTCCTTCAGTGTGCATGGGAGTCTTGTGTCCATTCCTATTGAACTCATCACAAACAAGAGTCTGATATTCTTTGAAAGGCACATTCAGGTCAATATTATCAATGACCTTTTCGTAAACATTTTTGACTTCATCGTAAAGTTTCTGCGCTTCGGGCGCGGCATAACCCAGCGTCCAGGTGCGAGTGAAATCATAAAAATATCCGCCGCCAGCTTCGGCAGGGAAAATATCAAAGACAATGGTTTGACCGAGGCGCATCAAATCTTCAGGTGTGCCAACTGAATGCGGAACGCCTGCATCGCGGCCAATGGCAAAGATCGTACCTTCAACATCCGCCGCGCCGCGCTCTGCCAGCCACAGAGAAATTTTGCTTTTGACATCCGCAACCGTAAGCGGCGAGCCGTCAGCCTTGAGCAAAACTTCATCGTCGCGAACATCGCAACCGGTCAAGTAAGAAGCGACCATGCCAACCACGCTGGTTGTGAGTTCCCCCATTTTGCGAATCCGCTCGACCTCCGCTGGATCCTTAGTTTCCATGGCGCGCAAGAAGATCGAATCATCCTGCGGCTCGCCCACCAATTCGATATCCGGCAAGGCGGCATGAATCGAATGATACAAATTAACCAGCTCGCCAACATCCAGCGTGCCATACAATCCAACCCGGCCAGAAGAAATTTCCTGCTCCGCAAATATTTCAGCTGGACGCGCCGCAAGTTCCCCCACCGGCGCCATTCGCAGCGAGATGACATGCAGGCCGCTTTTAGCCGCTTCGGCGCGTTCCATTGCGTTGCAATAGATGACAGGTTCCTCGCCAGGCTTCTTGAACAACACCGCTCCGCTGACATGTCCGCCGCCAGTGAAATAATACATCGGCGGATTGTGCTCTGCATTGCCGAACACAAGAATTGCATCCAGTTTTTTAGCTTGCATGAGAGCGTCAAGGTCTGATTTCATTTCAACTCCGATGATAGCGAATGGAGAACAGAAAGTAATGCGCCATCCTGTTCAGGTAAAACAGTACGCGGATCGAGCAGGACCTTGTCATTCTCAGTCCGTGCGATGACCGGTGGATTTTGTCCACGCAATTTCTTTAAAAATTTATCGGGACTTTTTACATTTAATTCAAGCACGCAGGATGAGAACGATTCACCGGGCAAACTCCCGCCGCCGACGGTCGCTTCACTTTTCGCCACCGAACCGGCTCCCAATTTATCAGCCCATTCCTCAGCCCGAGCCTTGACCTCGTTAAGCGGCATCGAGATCATTTGCCAGATCGGGATCTCGCGTTCAGCTTCATCTTTGAGATAATGCAAAAGAGTTGCGGTGATCCCGGCCAGACAGGTTTTATCTGCCCTGACAGCGCGCGCCAGCGGGTGTTTCTTGATCTTCGCGATCAAATCGGCTTTGCCAACAATGATGCCCGCTTGTGGGCCACCCAAGAGTTTATCGCCGGAGAAACAAATTACATCCGCACCTGCGGCAAGAGATTCTTGTACAGTTGGTTCGTGGGTAATGCCATATTTTGTTGTATCGATCAATGAACCAGAGCCGAGGTCATCCACAACAATGATGTTTGCTTTGTGGGCTGCGGCTGTAATATCTTTTAATTCCGGTTCTTCGGTAAAGCCGATCATTTTAAAATTGGAGCGATGCGCGCGCATCACAAGAGCCGCATCCGGGAACTCATTCTCATAATCTGACAAACGCACCTTGTTGGTCGTTCCCACCTCGACCAGCTTCGCGCCAGATTGCTTCATCACATCCGGCACACGGAATCCGCCGCCAATTTCCACTAATTGTGAGCGGGCAATGATCACACGTTTTTTGGACGCAAGCGCAGAGAGAGCAAGCAATACAGCCGAAGCATTGTTATTGACAACCAGAGCGGCATCAACACCCAATAGTTTTTGCAGGACAGATTCAGCGTGGATCAAACGCGAGCCGCGCTTGCCCGTTCCAAGGTCAAATTCAAGGTTGGAATAACCAAGCGAGACTTCATCCATCGCGGCGATGGTCGCTTTCGATAATGGCGCGCGTCCAAGATTGGTGTGGAGAATCACGCCCGTCGCATTAATGACCGGTTGAAGAGTCGGTTTTATCCACGCGGCGAGGCGGGATTCGGCGTCAGCCAAGATCAAGCTATTTCCGGGCACAGCCGCTTGAGAGTCCGCAACGAGGCGGGTGCGTATTTCATCCAGCGCACTGCGCAACGCATTTAAAATCAAAGGCCGGCCATAGATCGCGATCAAATCCATCGCAGTTTGGGTTTGTAAGAGTTGGTCAACAGATGGGATGGCTTGAAGATTACTCATCATCGCTCACTGGCGGACGCCAGCGGGCGCGTTCCCGCAAGCGAATAAGATACTCGATGGCGATCAGCCCGGCAGCCAACCCCACCCAAACCCAGAGCGTGACAAGGTGGCCCAATTGCAACCAAACAAGGGTCGCGCCATACACACCAACCCACAAAGCCTGGCGGACAATCGCATTCGATTCCGCAGGCGGATTGGATGGAAAACGCAGATTAAGAAAATAAGAAATGGGAAGCGCAGTGCCGGTCAGCGCCATGCACCAAAGAACGAAGAAGCCCCAGCGCGCCCAGACAACAGGCGGTGCATTGAGAACAAAAATCAGAAGCGCAAGGCCGCCCCAGCCAACAACCATCAAGATCAAAGCAGACGTTAGATATTGCTTAAAGGAGTGAGTATGGGACATCGAACGAATTATACCCGCAGAGGTGTTTCAGTATGAAGCTTCAAGTGTGCGCCAAAAATTTTGGCCCGCAACATTAATTTCAACTTATTTTATTTCAACACAAACATTGATTTATATTCAGCAATAAAATGAAATATCTCTTATCTTAATTGAAATTAAGTTTGAACGATTCGCGCGCAATGTGATGGTATGATAGCGTCTGAAAAATTCAGACCGATTTCGCATTGACGCTCACATATCTGACGTGTATAATCGTCAGTCGGCATTATCCCCTATTTGCAGGAGCAAAATATGGTTACTACAGAAATATCCCCCAGCACTACACTCGGTCCAAAAACTAAACTTTCAGGAAAAGTTGTAAAAACTACACTTGCGGGCGCGCTTATTGATGTTGGTCAACCCATTCCCGGTGTATTACACATTTCACAGATTCAAAAAGATCCGGTCAACAAAGTGGAAGATGTTATCAAAGAAGGTCAGACTGTCGATGTGTGGGTACGGAGAGTGCGCAAAGATCGCGTTGAGTTGACAATGATCGAGCCGTTGATGTACGAATGGAAAGACTTGCAGCCCGAAATGGTTGTCAAAGGCAAGGTCGTTCGCCTCGAGACCTACGGTGCATTCGTCGACATCGGCGCAGAACGACCGGGTATGATCCACATCAGCGAGTTGGCGCAAGGTTATGTCAAAAATGCCGGTGACGTTGTGAAGGAAGGTCAGGAAGTCGAGGCCGCCATTCTCAATGTGGATCGCAAGAAACGCCAGATCAGATTGAGCATGAAGGCTCTCCAACCGGAGATCGTTGAGGAAGAAAAACCGGTACACGAAAACAAGCGCGGCGGCAAAAAAGGCAGGAAGGCTGAAATGGAAGAAGTGGTGCTTGAAGAAAAGTCCCTCGAGCCCGAGTTGACCGGTATGCAGATCGCATGGCAGATGGCCCAGGATCGCGCCAAGCACGACAAAGACCGCAAGACCAAGCGTATCAAGTCAGCATCCGCGGAACAGGAAGAACTTCTCAACCGCACGCTCAAGAAACGCCTCCCTACTGGCGCATAATAGACACAATCCCCTCCTGCGAGGGGATTGTCGTTTAACTTTGCTTTGCAGCCAATTCTTTCAAAAATTTATCTTTATTGGCAGAACGAGCCGTCTTGCCACTCGATGTTTTCACAATCCATTTTGGGCCGACCACTTTCACGTATCTCAAAGCAATGGCTGAATTCTTCGTCACGTGCTGGCGGATGGCATTTGCAATTTGTTCCTGCTCGTCCGGGTTTTCCGAATCAACTTCGGCGATGATGACGACATCCTCTGTCCCGGCCTCTTCGTCAAAAATACCGAACGCCACCGAACGTCCGGCGTGAACGCCAGGCACTTCATACGTTAACGATTCCAAATCCTGTGGATACACGTTCTTGCCGCCAACAATGATCATGTCCTTCTTGCGGCCGGAGACAAAAACTTCTCCGTCAAAAATATAACCGTAATCACCAGTCAGATACCAGCCATCCAAAAAAGTTTTGTGTGTGGCGTCAGGCCGGTTGTAATAACCGGTCAACATACAATCGCTCTGTAAAGCGATCTCGCCAATCACACCATCGCCAACATCTTTTCCATGTTTGTCGAGGATGCGCACGCGGGTGTTGGATAAAGGCTGGCCAGACGACATCATCTTCATGGCCGGATGACCATCCGCAGGCGGACGCGCCAGCCGCTCGATCATAAACGCCTCACGGTCAATTTCATGGACTTTGGGCGGACGCGACAGATCAGATTGAGTCACCCCGAAGACGTTTTCCGCCATCGCGTAAGAAGTTTGCAGCGCCTCGAATTTCAAACCGTAAGACTTGAAGCGCTCATAGAACGCCTGATGGCTTTCCCAGCGCACCGGCTCGGAGCAATTGATGACCGCGCGCCACGAAGATAAATCCACGCCTTCCAAATATCGGTCACGGATTTTTTGCGCGCAAAAGTTGTAAGCAAAGTTCGGAAGCCATGAGATAGTCGCTTTATATTTCGTCACCGATTGCATCAAACGATACGGGGCGCGCACCCAATCAAACGGCGAGCTCAAAACCAGCGGCACGCCGGATAGAATCGGCATCAGGAAACCGGCGATCAAACCCATATCGTGATAAAGGGGAAGCCAAGAAACGATCACATCCCGCTCGTTCAAATTCAACGCTTTTGAATAAGCGTCAAGTTGATTGAAAACAGCTCGGTGAGAAAGCGCGACTCCCTTTTGCAAGCCGGTGGTGCCGGAAGAATGTTGAAGAAGCACGATATCTTCGGGCGAGCGTTTCATACCTGATAAAGAATCAAAATCGGGTTCGGATTGTGATTCAAGTTTGTCTGTGACAATGACTGCACGAACAGAATTACCATCCTTCAACGCATCGCGTACCTCATGTTCGAATTCGGGATATGTCACAACCGCGGCTGGCTTGGTGACCGAGACCAGCGCGGACAAGTCGGCGCGATAACGTTCAGGCGAAAGTTTCTCGGTCAGGAACGGCATGATCGCCGGAATCGCGCCATGCAGAATCGCGCCCCAAAAGGCGTAGACCAAATCTTCGCCGTGTTGAAGGATGAGAATTACAACTTCTCCAGGCTGGAGTCTATCACGGGCATAAGTGCGGGCATAACTCGTCGCGCCACGCATTAACTGTCGATACGAGATGAGGAGGTCGGGTTGGCCGGAATGCTGAAGATAAACGGCGGCCCGTTCCGGGGTCCGCGCGTGAAGCGACTGCAATCGCCCGGTAAAAGTTGTCATTTCACCTGTCGAGATCGAATCAAAACCGCGAGTTGATTTAAACTGTCGAAAGTCTGCGCGTTCAATTCAGAGTCGTCAATGCGAACTGCAAACGTGTCTTCAACGAAGAGCGCCAGATCAACAAGGCTGAAAGAGTCAATCACGCCGCCAGAGATCAGGGATTCGTCCGGCTTGATCTTGCGATCAGGCTGCTTCAAAATTTTCGAGGCGATATATTGTTCGAGCGTAAAGAGCATCGAGTCGTTCATAAAAAATTTCCTAGGCTAATCCAAAGAGTTTACGCAAAGCCTGAAAAGCGATTGCGGGCGTGGACAAAGTAAAAAATAGCCAACCTAATGCGACAAAGTTGAAGGTCAAAAAAACGCCGATGGTGTTCAAGGCGATTTGACCATTTTGTGTTTGCGTCCAGGCTGGCATTCGAGCGCGGACAAAGCCGCTCCAACGATTTTGAATAAAAAGTCCGAGGCCGTGCCACACTCCCCACGCGACAAAACCCCAGGCAATGCCATGCCACAAACCGATCAAAACCATGGTGCTGACCTGCGTGACTAAAATGGTCAGCCACACCGGCCAGGGATTTTTCGCGGAGCGGATCGCGCGCGTGACTGGGTTGAAAAAATAGGAACGGAACCATTGCGTGAGCGTTATGTGCCATGAGTTCCAGAACTGGGTCAGGTTGGGCTTGAGATACGGGGCAATAAAATTTTCAGGCAGCCTGATGCCAACCAAACGTCCGAGACCAATGGCAACGTCTGTATAGCCGCTAAAATCAAAATAAATTTGAAACGCATACGCATAAAGAAAGACCCACATCCAGCCAGTTGTTTTAACTTGCGAGACCATAATATCGCTTATTGAAAACACGGATAATATTTCCGCAAGAACAAATTTTTTGAACAACCCGATGAAGAGACGCGTGCCTGCATCCATCCAATCTTCATTTCCCAGAGGGAGTGGATTTCGTAATTCTTTGACAAACCGTTCGATGCGGTCAATTGGCCCCGCCGTGAAAGCCGGGAAGAAAATCACATAATTAACATACTCGCCCAACGCCACCGCCGGAAGACGCCCGGATTGCCTGTCGCGGATCGTGTGCAGGATGCGAAAAGCCAAATAAGAAAAACCAAGCCATGATAATGAAGTCAGAGGCTGGCTTGGATCTGCAACCGGAATATTTGGAAAATATCCCAACGTCATTTTCATTAAATCGGGCGACTTCAGAAATACAAAAATCAAAACAATAAAAACAAACAAAACAATCGGCAAGACTCGATTGTCTTTGAGAAAACGGACCAACAAAAAAAATGCGGCGGCAATTGCGACAAAAACCATGAGAACTGAACGAAGCCGAGGGGTATCTACAATAAAAATCTGATCTAATTTTAAATAGTGATTCAAATCCATCAACAGGGCAACGCCTACCAACACAGCAAAGGCAGGCCAGTTGAGTTTCCAGTTACGGACCTCTGGAGGAGAGGTCAATATCCAGGCCAGAACCGTGATTACAAGCGTGGCAACTGGCATCCAAAAACCAAGAGAGACTATCGGCTGTAGCGGCTGCAACCAGAAGACAACAAATGTGCTGACCGCCAGTAAAGCAAGCTCACGCCCCTTTGACAAGCGTCCAATTACGATGGCAACAAGAGCCAGAATTGCAATTTGAACTATGGTCATTAAAAGCCCTGATAGATCCAGGTTGGCGAAGTATCAACAGTAAAGATGACAAGCGCGATGAGTATCAAAGCCAGGAGCAAGGCCAGAAAATTTTCCCGATTAAAAATCGCGCGATAAAGTTTTTTCCACATTCAAGCATCTCGCTTACTTTGGCGCCGACTGTCTCAAGTAGGCTTCCATAAATGAATCCAGATCGCCATCGAGGACAGCCTGAGCATTGCCTCGTTCATGTTCCGTGCGATGATCCTTGACCATCTGGTATGGATGCAAAACATAAGAGCGGATCTGGCTGCCCCACTCGGCCTTTGTATATTCGCCGCGCAAAACGGCCCTCTCCTGGTCCTTCTCCGCGTGCTGGATTTCGAGCAGACGCGCCCGCAAAACACGCATGGCATTTTCGCGGTTTTGCAATTGTGAGCGCTCATTCTGGCAAGTGACCACGATCCCGGTCGGGATGTGAGTCAAGCGCACAGCAGTCGCATTCTTCTGAACATTCTGTCCGCCGGCGCCGGAAGAACGATACACATCCATCTTCACATCGTTGGGATTGATTTCAATCTCGGCGTCGTCCATCGTGACCTGCGGCAGAACTTCCACCAAAGCAAATGATGTGTGGCGGCGATGCGCCGCGTCAAACGGCGAAAGACGAACGAGTCGATGTACGCCTTTTTCAGAGCGCAAATACCCGTAAGCATATTTTCCATCAACGGCGATGGTGACACTTTTCAAACCGGCTTCTTCGCCGTCGGTCCGATCAAGGATTTCGGTTTTAAATCCGCGCTCTTCAGCCCAGCGCAGATACATGCGCTCGATCATGGCTGCCCAATCCTGCGAGTCGGTGCCGCCCGCGCCCGCGTGAATTGCAAGCAGAGCATCGTCATCGTCGTATCGTCCCGACAACATGGAAGCGAAAGAACGTTTATCGAGTTCCGCTTCCAGCGCGGTAATTTCTTTTTCGAGATCGGCGCGCAAGGACTCATCGTCGAGCCGGGCCAGTTCCATCAGGTCGTGCAAATGCCCATTAAATTTTCGCCACGATTCGACTTCTTCGCGCAAGGCCGAAACAATTTTCATCGTTTTTTGCGCGGCAGTGGAATCGTTCCAAAAATCCTGTTTCTCGATTTCTTTTTCAAGCTCGGTTAATTGTGCTTCTTTTCTCGCAAAGTCAAAGACGCTCCAAAAGTTGAGCGGTTAATTCCTGCGCGTGAGTCAAACGGTCAAGCAAGTCTTGCATCATTCCTCCGAAAAATAATTGCGATATCGGAGTGCGGCGACCCCTGTCGTCGCAACCGAAGTCTGGAGACTTCGGACTCCGTGATTAATTATGAACCTAAAATTCCATCGACAAAAGCATCGGGGTTGAACGGTTGTAAATCTTCAGGCTTCTCACCCAACCCCGCAAATAAAATGGGCAGGCCAAGCTCACGTTGAATGGCAAACGCCATGCCGCCGCGCGCCGACGAATCAAGTTTCGACAAAATCACGCCGCTCACTTTTACGGCGTCTTTGAAAGCGCGCGCTTGTTGCAAAGCATTTTGTCCGGTGGTTGCATCCAGCACAAGCCAGGTCGCATGAGGCGCGCCATCCAAGGCCTTGCCGACCACGCGATAAACTTTTTTTAATTCTTCCATTAAATTAAATCGCGTGTGTAAACGTCCGACAGTATCGATCAGGATGATATCCACCTTGCGGGCAATTCCCGATTGGACGGCGTTGAACGCCACCGCGCCCGGATCGCTTTCAGGAGCGCCCGCAACCACCTCGACCTTGAGGCGGTCACCCCAAACTTGAAGCTGATCCACCGCCGCGGCGCGGAACGTATCCGCCGCGCCGAACAAAATAGACCTGCCTTCATCTACAAAGCGTTTGCCGAGCTTGGCAATCGTGGTGGTTTTTCCAGAGCCGTTCACGCCAACCATGAGAATCACTGTCGGCCTGGATGAATAATCCATAACGGGCGGTGTTGCCAGCCGCGAACGGAGGTCCGCTCGAAGGGCAGAGTTAAGCTCATTGGCGCGAGTCAGGCCTTCGTCCCGAACGAGGCGTTGAAGAGATGCGATCACGTCGGAAGTTGTGTCGATTCCCAAATCTGCCTGGACGAGTAATGCTTCGAGTTCATCCCACGTTTCCTGCTTAATTTCAGTTGCGCCCAACAATCCAGCCAAACGGCCAAAAGCGCCTTTGCTTGTTTTTGAAAGTCCCGCGCGCCAGCGCGAAAAGAGTTCGGCCATGACGCGGGATTATATCATGCAGGTTTTGTGATATACTGCCTTCGCTTTCTGAAAAAGTAACATTTGAAGTACATGAGGAAATAATATGATCGAAGAACCTGTCCCCGTAAAAGATTCGGAGTTCGAGCAGAAAGTGCTCAAATCAGACGTTCCTGTGATCGTTGATTTTTGGGCACCCTGGTGCGGCCCCTGTAAAATGGTCGCTCCAATTTTGGATAAGTTGGCCAAGGAATACGCAGGAAAGTTGGTCGTGGCAAAGGTTAACACAGACGAAGACTCGGAATGGATGAGCAAGTACGGCATTCAAGGCATTCCGACCATGCTGTTTGTTTCTGGCGGCAAGATCGTTCATCGCCAGGTGGGCGCGCTTCCCGAACGTATGTTACGCGACGTAGTCACTCAATTCATGGAAGTCGTTTCGCAAAGCTAGGAGCGGGTATGGATTTTTCTGCGCAAGCGCAGATCTTGTTTCCTTCGATCTATAATATTTTTACGAAGAAAACAATCCCGCCGCCCACAAAAAGCAAACAGCAATTTACTAAAGAAGAAATGGAGAAAGAAAAATGAAACGTATTCTGTTCGTTGCCGCAACACTGGCACTTCTGCTCAGCGCCTGCGGCCCGCAGGCTACCCCAACCATCGACCCGGCTCAAGTCCAGGCTTCGGCAGTTGCCGCTGCCAACACCATGGTCGCAATGACACAAGCAGCAATCCCCACCGCAACCCCCATTCCGCCAACCCCGATTCCCAGTCCGACCCTTGAACCTTCCCCTACCCCCATTCCTTTACCCACCTTATCAGTTCTGCCTTCGCCTACCACCACAGTCAAGACCGGCAGCGCAAATGATCCTTGCAATGGAGTTATGGATATAAAAGCATCCGGCCCGACAACACCATTAAGAATTGTAAATAAGACCAGTGGCCGCATCACGGTTTCGATCTGGGGCAGCAAGAATGCCTTTGGCCAATGCGGATATATTGTTGCGCAAATTGGCGTGAGAGACAGCGGCACTATCGACGTACCACTGACCAGCGGCGGCTCATACTACTCTGTATACGCGATCATTAACGACCCCAGCCACCCATCAAAGGCAACCGGCGGCCCATACTACCTAAATACCGTCAGCACATGGGTTATGACCATCGACTATGATGCTCCACCAAGCTTAGGACGCTAAATACAATCATCACCAGAAAAGGCGAGCGAGCATCGCTCGCCTTTTTGATTAAATGATTGCACAACCAAAGATTTTGGAGAAGGAACAAAATGAAACATATTTTATTCATCGTTGCAACGTTGGCGTTGATGCTTAGCGCCTGCGCCCCAAAAACCGTCCCGACTGCCGACCCCGCGCAAGTTCAGGCATCCGCAGTCGCTGAAGCCAACACCATGGTCGCAATGACCATGGCGGCTATCCCTACCGCGACTCCCATCCCGCCAACACCGGTTCCCAGCCCGACCCTTGAGCCTTCCCCTACCCCCATTCCTTTGCCCACCTTATCAACCCTGACATCACCGACCACTGCTGCCAACACAAGCGGCGCCACCGATCCTTGTCTCGGCCCGCTGGTAAGCAATGGAGGACCGGACGTTAAAAATGTCCGTATTTCAAACCTAAATAATGTTCCTATCACTCTTTCTCTGCACCTCGATAAAAACGCTTTTGCAGAATGTGGTTTCCGCGGTTTCAAACTTGGACCCAATCAAGACACAAACGTCACCAACCTCAAGGCTGGTTGCTATTTCGCCGCTGCTTATGTGGGCACATCATCCAAGGCATTCGGCAGTTTCTGCATCATGGACTACACACACGGCTGGTGGATCAAAGTCATGACAGAACAAATCGCTTTGGTCGGCCCATAAATATGATGCAATAAAAACAGAGAAGCAATGATTTGCTTCTCTGTTTTTATTGGTCTGCGATTATTCAGATCTTCGTTCAATATTGGCGCCCAACATCCGCAATTTTTCTTCTACATTTTCATAGCCGCGATCAATTTGACTGATGTTGCGTATCGTTGATTGGCCTTTGGCGGCCAACGCCGCCAACACAAGCGCCATCCCGGCTCGAATGTCCGGACTTTCCAACTTCTCTCCAAATAATTGAGTGGGACCTTGCACCAGGCAACGGTATGGGTCACACAAAATAATGCGCGCACCCATCCCAACCAATTTATCGGTAAAGTACATGCGGCCTGAATACATCCAATCGTGGAACAGGATCGAACCGGCAGCCTGAGATGCGACAGTAATTGCAATACTGATCAAGTCAGTTGGAAATGCAGGCCAGACATTAGTTTTGATCTCCGGCACAGCGCCATCAAGGTCGTGAACGATTGCCAAAGGCTGGTCGGACCTCACCAGAATATCGTCGCCTTCCACTTCCCACTGAACACCAAGTCTGCGAAACACTTGCTCAACCATCTGTAAATAGCTTACGCCCGCATTACGGATTCGAGCCTCACCATGCGTCACCGCCACTGCCCCCACAAAACTAATGACTTCAAGATAGTCAGGGCCGATTGTGAATTCCCCGCCATGCAAATGCGGCACGCCATTAATGTGCAGAGTATTCGAGCCGATTTCTTCGATCTGCGTGCCCAGACTATTCAAAAAGTGGCAAAGTTCCTGAATGTGCGGCTCGGAGGCCGCGTTATGAATCACGGTTTTCCCTTTTGCGGTCACGGCAGCCATGACAACATTTTCCGTTGCTGTCACGCTGGCTTCATCCAACAGCATCTCCGCACCTTTTAGTCCATTAGAACGAAAATCAAACTCACGATCATAAGTTACTTCTGCGCCCAGAGCTTTCAAAGCCAGGATGTGAGTATCCAGTCGACGACGGCCAATCACGTCCCCGCCGGGAGGCGGAATGTGCAATCCACCGGCTCGCGCGGTAACTGGCCCCGCCAGCAGAATGGAGGCCCGGATGCGGCGGCAAAGCTCGAGGTCAAGCCCGCCCGGCTTCAAGGTCCGGGTAGTGAGCCGCCAGGTGCGTGCATCCAATTCTTCAACTTGTGTGCCGAGGCTTTCGATCAAACGGCGCATATCGAGCACATCGCGGATCTGCGGCACGTTCCGCAAAACAACCGGTTCATCGGTCAACAAACATGCCGCCAAAAGCGGCAAAGCCGCATTCTTGTTTCCAGCGGGTGTGATCTCGCCGCGCAAAGGTACCCCACCTTCTATAATAAATTCTTCCATCTTCATCATCTCCTGGGGAATCTGACAGGATTGTAAGGCAGTTTAAACGAATCGCCAAGCACATTACAATTGACTTACACGGACAGAAATAACGGTCATTTGGAATATAATGAAATCGAGATGACGTTCATCCTTGTTTTCCCCATCCTGATCGGATGGTTGAGCGGCTGGGTTGTTAATTATTTAACAGACACTCTGCCTCTCACCCGCCGCTTCACGCGTCCGGTCTGCACGCAATGCGCCAGGGAATATTCCTTAGGCGCATATTTAAGTTTTCGGGCATGTGAGCATTGTGGACACCGTCGAGGCTTGCGTCCGTGGATCGTTCAAATAATGATGCTGGCAGTCAGTATTTACACATGGATCAATCCACACCGCATGGGATACGCGCTTGGCATGGTTCTGTTGACATATTACGCCGTGGTCTTCTTTATAGACGTTCAACATCGTTTGATCCTGCACCCCACCAGCATCTTCGGCGCTCTTCTCGGACTTGGGCTGGGCACCTGGCTTCACGGGCTTGTGCCTACCCTGTTAGGCGGATTGGGCGGTCTCGTCATCATGCTGGTTCTATATTATTTTGGAGTTCTTTTTTCGAAATTAAGAGCCAAACGCATGCGAGCCTCCGGCCAGGAAACAGACGATGAAGAAGCCCTGGGCGCAGGAGACGTGATACTCGCCGGAATATTGGGATTAATTATAAGTTGGCCTTTTATCTGGTTCAGTCTTCTGCTTGGCATTTTACTCGGCGGCATTGTTGGGATTCTAGTGGTTCTATATTTATTGGTCACCAAAAATTACGGCAAGGAAGCTTTCATGGTTTTCATGCCTTACGGACCTTTTTTCATAGCCAGCGCCTTCTTCATTATGTTTGTCCCAAATTGGATCATTGCTGTAGTGCCGAAATAAACCTGGAAAGTTATCATAGCACATTGAATTATTGATAAGGTAGCAGTTATGTTCAAACATTTTTCAACCAAATCCCGCAAAAAAACGACAGCGCAAGCGATGGTGGAATTCGCCCTCGTTTTGCCGATTCTGTTGTTGGTCGTTTACGGCTTGATCGAAACCGGACGGCTGATTTTTATATATGCAAGCGTCGTAACAGCCAGCCGCGAAGCAGCCCGCTATGGGTCAGCGTCTGGGCTTAATGCCGCAGGAACAGTGCCACGCTATCAAGATTGCGCTGGTATTCGCGCAGCCGCAAAGAACGTAGGCTTTCTTAATACCTTTGCAGATTCAGATATAAAAATCACCTATGACCGCGACCTGGGCAGCACAGCCATTGCGGGCGTCAATTCATTACCCGGCGCAGATACCTGCTTCCCGGCTGGCTACGTGCCGCAAAACGGCGACCGGATCGTTGTTCAAGTAACGACCCAATTCAGGCCAATGATATTGGTCGGCACTTTTAGCCAATTCCCGATCACAATCACAACTGCACGCACATTGCTGGTCAGCCTTCCAATCGGCGTCGCCGCAGCTCCGGGTTCGTTAACAGGCAGTGGGTTTGTGTTAGACGATCCAATTACCACATCATCATCCACAGCAACACCATCCGGAAAAACGGGTACCTATTTCTCATATGTTGGAGAAAAGATCACCTACACATATACACTACATAACAATGGAACAGCAGCCATATCCGGACCTATTACTTTAATAGACAACCGGCTTAATGTTGCCCCAAATACTACAGATTGTTCCGGAGTGCCAAATCCGTTTCCGGGTGGGGCAACTGCCACTTGTACCGGGTACTATTACATCACTCAGGCTGATCTGGATTTAGGCTCAATGGTCAATCAGGCATCCGCGTCAGGAGGAGTAACATCAAATGTAGCAACTGCAACTATTACAGCCAATCAGCAACCCAGCATATCGCTTACCAAAACTGCCCCGGCAACCGCTACTGGTGGGTCAATCACATATACCTATACAATACAAAACACTGGCAATGTAACCTTGCCTGCAGGGACATCGTTCAGCATAGTAGACGATAAGATCGGCACATTTGCATGTGCCATAGCAGCCAGTTTGGCGCCTGGAAGTACGATAACTCTCTGCCAAAAGCCTTATAACATCTCGCCCACAGATATTTCCAGAGGATATGTCACGAATACAGCAACCGCGTCTTTTACCTTCAACGGAATCACATCAACATCCACAGCCCAAGCCACCGTTGTGACCAAGGCTCTTTACCTTACTGTCACCCCATCCCCGGCATCGGCTAGCGTGCTTGGAACAGTGATCACTTTCAATTACGAGCTAGTTAATAATAGTACATCAACTCTCAGCGGCGCTCTTAGTGTAACAGATAGTCAAGTTGCAGCCGCAGATATGCATTGCCCGGCAAATGTTTCTTTATCAGCCAATGGCGGGACCTTCACCTGTTACGGAACACACACTGTCACCCAGGCAGATATAGATCTCGGTTCGATCGTAGATCAACCCACTGCAACAGTCGGAGCTCAAACGTCCAACCAGGGAAGCACTTTTGTCACACTCACACAAACACCTGCACTTGCCCTGACGAAAGGCGCATTCGATACAGCAGGTCAGCCTCTCACAACGGCCACCACGGTGGGAGTGAGCATCACTTACACATATACGCTGCAAAACACCGGCAACGTAACTTTAACATCACCCTACACCATTACAGATAATAAGTTGACTGGTGTGACTTGCGCGGCTGGTTCAATAGCGCCCACGGCGTCAATCAACTGCAGCAAAACCTATGTCACTACACAGACAGATTTGGATGCCGGATCGATCATCAACACAGCCAGCGCAACTGCAATGTTCGGAACAAAAACGGTAGCGTCCAACCAAACGAGCGCCACGGTTATCACCTATACAAGCCCCAGATTGAAATTGCAAAAAACCGCTACCCAGACATCCGTCTATGGATTCGGACAGCCCATTAACTATACATATACATTAACCAATACTGGAAACACAGCGTTGACATCACCCACGGTCAAAGATGATAAGATCAATAATAACGTTCCATTTACGTGCGGCGCGTCAATAGCTGTTGGAGCAACGACAAGTTGCACATCGACCTACACAACTCTTTCGACTGATGTCACAGCAGGCTCGGTTACAAATATAGCAACAGCCCAGGCCATGGCCGGGACAACACCCATCACATCCAACTCAGCCAGCGCAACAGTTACTGTCACCACTCCGAGCCCCTGCGACATAAGGCATAGCTCGCTAAAGACTGCGCCATTCGCCATGACAATCTTTAGCTACCCAAGCACGACAGTAACAGTTCATATTTCCAGCATTCAGATTTATTACAATAGCTCCGGCAACTCCATTACCCAGTTGTCATTCGGAGGAGTCAACATCTGGTCCGGTACTAAGACTGGCTCACCCGGAGTATTCAACAGTCCTTATACTGGCGACGTTTCGTTAAGTCCATCCAGCAACAAGATATTACAGGTTCAATTCTCATCACCTTACGTGCCGCTTACTGGCGGAGGCGAACGCATCATAGTTAATTTTGCTGAATCTGGATGCCCAACATTGGACTCTAGCAATACCTCTCAATTGCCGTAGTAGAAAAGGATTAACAATCATGTCCATTTCACATCGTTCACGCGGCAAACGCGGCCAAAGCCTGGTGGAATTAGCCATTAGCCTGATGGTAATCCTTATGCTACTATCCGGAGCAGTGGACTTTGGCATGGCTCTGTTTTCCTATACCACGCTCCGTGACGCTGCACAGGAAGGCGCGCTGTATGGGTCTATGAATCCCCCATCAGATTCCGCTCATTTAACCGCGATCCGGGAACGTGTGCGCGCGGCTGGAGGCAATAGCGGGCCGGTGGATTTATCCAATTTGACAGATGCCCAAATCAACGTTTTTCTTGTTCCCTCTGGAGCACCCGCCTGCGAAGGAAACACAGTAAGCGGAGGCACCCCTGTCCCAAATGGCGTCCAGGTTACGCTTACTTATGATTATCCGATCGTCATGCCTTTACTAGGCACTGTTTTGGGATCACAAACCATCCCACTCACTGCAAGTGTAACGGACACCATTCTTCAACCTAAATGTCCTTGAAAATAAGAAAAGGAAAACGACCATGAAAAAAAATTTAAAGTATCCACATGGACAAGCTATCGTCTTAATCGTACTTGGGATCGTGGGCCTGATCGGGCTGACCGCTCTCGCCATCGACGGCGGTAATGCCTATTCCGACCGCCGCCATGCCCAGAACGCAGCAGATACAGCGGCATTTGCTTCGGCGCTTGATAAGCTTAGTGGAGGCACCGCAGCCACCATTGTCAATGCCGGAGAGGCTCGAGCAGTCAGCAATGGCTATAATAATGACGGCACTACAAATACAGTCGTGGTCAATAACCCACCGCAAAATTCACAATACGACTGCGCACACATTCCTGCAACCTGTAATGATTATATACAGGTAATCATCACTTCCAACGTCAAGACATTTTTCGCACCGGTTGTAGGTATACCGCAAGTAACAAACACTGTACAATCTGTGGCGCACGCCAAGCCCGGCAACCCCAATCTACCTTGGTACGGAGGCAACACCGTTGTTGGGCTGGCTCCATCCGGCTGTGATTCAGTCCAATTTTGTGGAAACGCCCAACTCCAAATCTGGGGTGGAGGCGTATTTTCCAATTCATCTGACAACTGTGGTTTGGAATTCAATGGGCTCGGCGGACATAATCAGACACAAGTTCAGCTTCAAGACGGTGGGTTCGACATGGTAGCCCCCAGCTATACATCAAAAGGCAATGTAAACGTGACTGCAAAGCTCGGATTCACAGGGAACCAAACGCAGTATCCCTATCCACCGCCACCTGCCAGCCTCCCCAATCCAACTTGCTCCGCGAATGGCACGTACTCAAGTTCAAATGGCAACCTCACTCCTGGTAATTTCGGCAGTCCCACTAACCCAACGGATTTTCCACCCGGCAATTCAAAGACTTATAACCTCGCCCCAGGAACATATTGCGTTTATGGTGATTTCAAAGTAACAAGCTCAAGCACCACCTTAACAGGGAATGGTGTAACCATTGTTATGGAGACAGGTGGCCTTCAATGGACTGGCGGACAGATAACCCTTAGCGGACCCACTAGTGGAGACTATCAAGGTCTAACCCTTTTTGCTCCAACAAGCAATACCAGCGTAATGTCTATTAACGGGAATCCCAATATTGATCTGACTGGAACCCTGCTGATGCCCGGTGCTGCACTATCTTTGAAAGGTACATCGCAGATCCAGAAACACAATCTTCAATGGATCGCCAAAACCGTCGAGTTATGTGGAACCAACGATTCTCAACTGTACTACGGCTCTTCCGATACCGCCAAGCAAAATTCAGCGCCTGAAATACAATTGGCTCAGTAAGTGATTGTCGGAATTCTAAATAATCCCATATCGATTCTGCTTACGAATCGATATGGGGTTATTGGCTTCAAAAATAAAGATTACCAATCATGAAAAAAAAACCATTTGAACACGGCCAGGCCTTAATCCTAATTGTATTCGCCATCATCGGCCTGGTTGGCATAACTGCGCTGGCAATAGATGGAGGCAATGCATTTGCCGAACGGCGCAAAGCCCAAAATGCGGCAGATACCGCCGCGCTCTCCGGCGCGTTGGCCCGCATCAACAGCGAGAGTTGGGTGCAAACTACGTATGCAGTCGCCGCCCAAAACGGTTACAACAATGATGCTACGACGAATGCCGTCCAAGTCTACAGCCCTCCAATTTCGGGACCCTACAAGGGCGACATTGAATACGTTCAAGTGATCATCACCGTCCACACAAAAACATATTTCGCATCGGTAGTCGGTATGCCGCAAATCACAAATACCGTGGAAGCCGTCTCACGCACAAAAATGCCGGTGTACGAACCAATGGTCTCTGGCGCAGCCATTGTCAGCCTGGCGCCCGCCAGCGATTGCGACAACCACAGATCATTCTGGATAGAAGGCGAAGCCACCCTATCCATCACCGGCGGCGATGTTTTCATCAACTCCAACAATCCCACCTGCGCTCTCATAGAAAACGGTAACGGCAGCATCCGCATAAACGACAGCCACAAGATCGCCATCGTCGGCGGCGCAACCATTCAAAAACCAAAATTATTCACTCCCTATCCGCCAGTCACCGGTGCGCCGCCCATTTCATCGCCTCCGCCATTCTTTATGCCAAAAGTTATATGCCCCAATAAGATGGCAGAGATAACTGAGGATGGACATACCATGTCGCCCGGTAATTGGGATGGCACTTTCCCGCCCCCCGGCGTGAACATGCTGCAAAAAGGCATGTATTGTCTCAATGATGATTTTATTGTGGCTGCCAACCAACAGTTGACCGGCGATAACGTTGTTATCAAAATGGAACATGGCAAGTTGCGCTTTTCAGGGAACGCGCAAGTAAACTTATCGGCGCCAAATGGAAAAGGCGAACTGGCCGGGCTGCTTATTTATCAACCGCCTGAGAATACCAACCCAATGAACTTGAACGGCAACGAAGAATCATCCTTCCGAGGCGCCATCCTTGCGCCAGGCGCACAGATACGCATCAATGGCAACGACTCCAAGACTGGATTTCACAGCCAGATCATCGGCTATACAATCTACGTGAACGGCCAAAGCAACGTGATAATTGCCTATCGTCCCGACCAAAATTACCTTGCGCTGAGCATGCCTGAAATTCAATTTTCAAAATAGGATAAAACTCCTTCGCAACCGGCCGGACCTCCCGGCCGGTTGCCGTTTAAATAAGTTATAATTCCGCCTGCACAAAATTTCCGTTTAGGAGGTGGCACAAAACAATTGATTGGGAAAGACAGCGCATGGCCCTTCAAATTTTGAAGGGTGACGAGGATGAGGGTTCTCCATCGCGAGATGGAGCCAATCGACCACTACGGCCGAAAAAATCGACAGATCAGCGGAAGCCCTCCGGGTGAACCATCACCCGATCTACCTTTCCCTCCAGTAACTAACTCCATCACAATATTTTCCGGTAACGGAAAAAATAAAATCGTGGAGAATGGTAAATACTTTATGTCATTGCGAGCGCTGAAAACGCGAAGCAACCTATTAATTAAGATTGCTTCGTCGTAAACAGCACTCCTCGCAATGACGACAAACTAAAACCTGGAGGATCCCCTATGTGTGGAATCGTCGGATATATCGGGCCGCGTGATGCGACGCCGATCATCCTCAATGGCCTGAAAAGGCTGGAATACCGCGGCTATGATTCGGCTGGTATCGCCCTCGTAAACGGCAGCCGGCTCGAGGTCCGCAAAGACGCGGGCAAGTTATCCCAATTGATCGACCTCGTTGGAAAGTCGCCCATCAGCGGCGCGCCTGGAATCGGCCATACGCGCTGGGCTACACACGGCGCGCCATCAGCCCGCAACGCCCATCCGCATGTCGGCAAGAGCGGACGCGTGGTCGTCGTGCAAAACGGCATCGTGGAAAATTTCCTTGAACTTAAGGATGAACTGACGGCCGAGGGAGTTGAATTTCAATCGGACACCGACACTGAAACCATTGTGCATCTCGTCGAGCATTATCTGGCGGCAGGCATGGGGTTGGTGGAGGCCGCGCGCCAAACGTTCAAGCAAATTCAAGGCGCGAACGTGGTGGTGTTGATGTCGGCCGACGAGCCGGACAAGATCGTGACGGCGCGCATCGGCAACGCGGGCGGCGTGGTGATCGGGCTGGGCGAAGGCGAGAATTATTTAGCCAGCGATACACCGGCTATCATGGAACACACGCGCAACGTCATCTTTTTGGAATCGCGGCAGATGGCTGTGCTCACGCGCGAAGGCGTCAAGATCGAAACGATCGACGGCGCAACGATCAAACCGCAAGTGCAAGTAATTTCTTACGATCCAGTGGCCGCCGAAAAAGGCGAATATCGCCACTTCATGCAAAAAGAAATTCACGAGCAGGTGCGCGCGCTGACCGACACACTGGCTGGCCGCGTTGATTTTGCAAAAGGCGAAATCCGTTTGCCAGACCTGAAACTCACCAAAGAGCTTGCCAACAAAATCGAAAAAATTTATATTACAGCCTGCGGCACCGCGGCCTACGCTGGCATGGTGGGGAAATATTTGATCGAGAAAATCGCGCGCGTGCCGGTGGAAGTTGTGATCGCATCCGAGTTTCGTTACAGCGACCCGATCCTAAATGACAAAACGGTGGTGCTGGCAATTTCTCAGTCCGGCGAAACCGCCGACACGCTGGCCGCCATGGAAGAAGGACGAAGAAAAGGCGCGCTGGTGCGGAGCATTGTCAACGCGATCGGATCGCAGGCCATGCGCGTCGCAGACGGATTCATCTCGATGCAAACCGGACCCGAGATCGGCGTGGCTTCGACCAAGGCTTTTACCGCGCCTCTGGTCGACCAGTACATGCTGGCAATTTTGCTGGCAGATTTGCGCGGCGTCATTGACGAAAAGACTCGCAAGGCATTGGTCTCTGATCTGCGGCTCGTGCCTGATTTGATCAGCCGCACATTGGAACGCGAATCCGAAGTCGAAAAAGTCGCACATGTTCTGAAAGACATCCGCGATTGTCTGTATCTTGGACGCGGCATCAACATGCCCATTGCCTATGAAGGCGCATTGAAGCTGAAGGAAATTTCCTACATCCACGCCGAGGGTTATCCCGCAGGTGAGATGAAACATGGCCCGATCGCTTTGATCGACCAGACCATGCCGGTTTTGTGCCTCGCGCCGAAAGACCCATGGCACGAGAAAATGATCTCGCAGATCCAGCAAGCCAAGGCGCGCGGCGGAATGGTCATCGCAGTGGCAACGGACGGCGATGAATTGATCAAAGGCATGGCCGATCATGTTTTGTGGGTTCCCGAAACGCCATGGATGCTGTCCCCCATCGTGACGGTGCTGCCGTTGCAATTGCTGGCCTATCACATCGCCGCAATCCGCGGCTTGGATGTCGACCAGCCCAGGAATTTGGCGAAGAGTGTAACTGTAGAATAACGCAAATCAAAAGTAATGAAAAAGACTTTGAAAGAAAACTTTCAAAGTCTTTTTCATATAGATTTACTCAGATTTCAAAATTGTTAGTGGCGTTTTTCACCTATTCAATCTATAATATATACTATCTGCGAAAACATATCGCAAAAGGGAAAGGGCACACCATGAAAATAAAAATTCAAGAAAAAGGCCAGGCGATCATTCTGATTGTCTTTGCTATTATCGGGCTGGTGGCCTTGACTGGCCTGGCAATTGATACCGGCCTGGCTTACTCTGATCGCCGCAATGCTCAAAATGCAGCCGACTCAGCTGCGATTGCAGCTGCTCTGGCAAACATTCGCGGTCAGAATGCCACCACTGCCGCTTTGGAGCGCGCGGCATCCAACAATTACAATAACGACGGCACCAGAAATGTTGTCACTGTAACCGTCACGGCTACAGCATCCGGCGAATGCCCCAAAACAGGGAAAATCATCAAAATTAATATCACATCCAATGTGCCAACCACATTTGTCAGGGTGCTTGGAAGGTCACAGATCACAAATACAGTAACTGCCGTCACACGAGCATGCGATATCTCAGGTACGCCTAGTGCCCCACTGTATGCCGGTAGCGCCATTTATGCAACTAGAACATCTTCCTGTGGCAATGGCGTCAGCGACAAAGCTCTATATACAGGTGGAAGCAGCCAAATTCAGTTATGGGGTGGCGGCTTTGGTACTGCATCCACCGACCCAGATTGTATGTGGTTCAAAGGAGGTGAAGCCCAGTTAAAAAAGGCGGAATCAGGTACAAATTGTGCCGACATTTATTCGGCAGCAGCCAATGGAACAGGCGCCAATTTTTCAAGCATCAAACCACAAGACGGCTGTGGAAACAAACATTACAACGTAGTATTCCCTGATCCGCCAGCTGATCTCGGTATAACTTGTAGTGGTAACGCCACACCATCAGGTAATAAGCTGAGTCCTGGAAACTGGACTGGAACATTTCCTCCTGCAGGCGTTACCACACTTCTACCCGGAACATATTGCATTGACGGCGATTTCACATTAAATGGTGGCGATACCCTCTCTGGGAATGGCGTCACAATCGTCATGAAGACAGGCGGCATCAAATGGAATGGTAATATGACCCTGGATCTCGAAGCGCCGATTGGTGGAGATTATAAAGGTTTGGTAATCTATGCACCTCCTTCTAATAGCAGCAAAATGACATTGAATGGCAGCGCCAATGTAACCCTTGTAGGCACCATGCTCGCGCAAAATACCCCATGCGACTTTCTTGGCAGCGGCCAAATTCAAAAAGTAGAACTTCAAATGATCTGCTATACGTGGCAAATGAGCGGCAGCGCTGATGTACAAATCATGTACAATGCCGCCAATCTTTATTCGCCTTCAACTGTCGTAAACCCAACCGTTGAGTTCCTGCAATAGATTTGCGTTCAGCTAATCTTGCATAGACCGAAGTAAAACACACAGCAAGGAGAGCGACCTTAAATTAGGTCGCTCTCCTTGCTGCTTTATACTATCGCAATCATCTAATCAAACCATCCGGCAACCGTTAAAAGTGATATATTAATCATGCAAATGGATGATGTGAAATTCTTCGATTAAGCAGTATCACACGCAGAAACTTTCCTCAACGACGGTGTTTCCCTATAATGAAGGTATAAACGAAAGGATTTATCAATGACCACTGAAACCAAGACATCCAATTCATTCTTCGACCAACCAGATGTAGAAACAGGAAAAATCGGTGTTGCAAACGGTATCCCATTTGGCATTACACATGTAACCAATTCCCAGCTCGGCATCGGCGGCGTGTTCGGTACGTGGGGTGAAAGCTACGATAACCAGACTCTGCAAGGTTTACTGGAACAGCGCCTGGGACATCCGGTTCCGGCGGACGAAAGACTGAATCTTTCTGAGCTGGGATTCGTCAACCGGCATCACGTTGCAGCTCTTTCCAGGGAACAGAATACACAATTGGAAGTAGAGATTGGCGCTCGTTTTTTACGAGAGGCCGCCCGCGCCTGCGGTTGGAATCCATCAGAAGTGGAAGCCGTTCTGATTGGCATGAGCGCTCCCATCTCGAATGATTATTTGGAGCGCATTGCCCAAGCCGCTGGCATCCCCGACAGCGCGCTTAAAGTGTCAGTGCACAAAGCTTGTGATGGTTCCGTGGCCAGCCTGCACCTGGCGCTAAACCCGGATTTGCCAGAGAATACTCAACTCCCGCAAAATATCGCCCAATCCCTGCGCGGCAAGAAGGTGCTGGTTGGCGGGATCGAGGGACTCAGCCGCTTCCTAAATCTTTCGAATGACACCAACGCCCTGCAGTTGTTTGGCAACGCAGCAGGTGTGATCGGCGTCATTCCCGGACAGACAATGAAATTCCTGGCGGGCGCATCACGTGAAGCTTATGACGAAGAAGGCGTTCTACAAGTGCAAATGAATTACCCGCACTCCGCATTCAGATCCGACGGCAGCCTGAATGTGGATGTGATCCAGACCAGTCCCACCAATATCCGCATTGCAGGTTTGATGCACGAGCCGAATAATGGCTCATCCATCGTAATGGCCGGCCCAATGGGCATGGTCAAGCTCTTCGTGCGGACCGGGGTGCAGGTAGTTAAGGATGTCTACCGCTCATATCAGGCTTATCTGGAACAAAAGGGCATGGAAGGCAAAACACTGGCCGTTGCGATTGTCCACCACGCCAACTATAAGATTAACAGACTTAAAGAAAAACATCTACAGAATGATGGAATCTTTTTGAAGATGCCCTGGTTGGTCAGCGAATTTGGCAACGTCAGCGCGGCCTCGAACATGATCGCCTTCCTGCGGCAACTGCCACAGATGATGCCCGGCGATCACATTTTGATTGACGGCTTCGGCGCCGGCACTTACTACGACACACTGGCAGTGGAACTAAGCGGATAAAAATCTCAACCCAATAATCTAAAACCGGATGGTCTTTTGACCATCCGGTTTTATGTTCATTATTACGGTGTCGCTGTTGGTACTGGCGTCGACGGTGTATGAAAAATCGGCATGGCAGAGACATTGACACCTGGATTTATTTGCAAATACTTATCCGACATCCAGCAAGGATCATGATACTTTGGATTGCGTACGATCCACCAACCGCTTATGTCACCACGCCCAAGCAACTCAACGCGTGTGCCTTTCTGGATGGCGCTCGACACTTCATAAACACTCCCCGGTCCCAACCAGCATAACGTTGACCCGGTTACGAGCGAGTTCTGGGGGCCAGGCGATGTGGTTATAGCAGTGGCAGGCGGCGTGAAAACACCTGTCAAGGAGGGAGTCGGCGATGCGCTGACAGACGCTACAGAGGACGGCGTCGCGGTATCCGCTTCAAGTCCGGCGCCGGAAGCGGATACCGTCATGGCAGCCAGGGTCTGGGCCACGACTGTCCCCAATAAATCCGGCGTTGGTGCGTTCACACCACAAGCCAGGCCTGCCAACATCAGAACCAGGCCACCCGCCAACATCCGCCATAAACGAATCTTCATGCTGCCTCCGTTCCTTGAAGCATAAATAATTCCGTGATCGGAATTATTATAAGTGAAATCCTTCAGGCGAAAAGCGGGGATTGAAAATTGGTTTTGCAGAGCGTATACTAAATCTATTATTGGCTATGTAAACAAAAGGAGAAAACATGTCGCACCGTCATTCGATCTATTGCATCCTCCCGCCTCACGTGCTGAAAGAGATTGCCCAAAACGGAACGCCGGAACAACGCGACCTGGCCCTAAGAACCATTGCCACATCCGGACACATACGCGCCCAACGCAGCATGTGGCAGCCGGCCGTGATGGCGGCTACCATGGCTGCCGTTACGGTTGAGAATAAACAGCGCGAAGTTTACGATGCGAAAAATGGATCTTCGCTTCCCGGGACATTGGTACGCGGCGAGAACGATGCGCCATCCAGCGATGTTGCCGTCAACGAGGCTTTCGACGGCGCAGGCGCGACTTATGATTTATATTACGCCGTTTACGGACGGAACTCCGTGGACAATCACGGCATGAAACTTACGTCCACCGTCCATTATCAAAAAAGTTACGATAACGCTTTTTGGAATGGCGATCAAATGGTGTATGGCGACGGTGACGAAGACCTGCCTCCCTCTCAACGACTTTTCAATCGCTTCACGATCTCAATCGACGTGATTGGGCACGAACTCACTCATGGCGTCACACAATACGAAGCAAATCTAAATTATGCTGACCAGCCCGGCGCGTTGAACGAATCCATATCCGACGTTTTTGGCTCGCTGGTCAAACAATATCATCTCCAACAAACAGCGGACCAGGCTGACTGGCTCATCGGCCAGGGATTGCTGACATCCAACGTCAAAGGTGTTGCGTTGCGCTCGATGAAAGCGCCCGGCACGGCTTACGATGATCCTGTTCTCGGCAAAGACCCACAACCAGATTCCATGAGCGGATATGTCAATACCGCTGAAGATAGCGGCGGCGTCCACATCAACTCTGGAATTCCCAACCGCGCCTTTTATGAAACAGCGATTGGGATTGGCGGCTTCGCCTGGCAAAAAGCAGGAACGATCTGGTACAAGGCCCTCACCGATAAACTCACAGTCACTTCCAATTTTCAAGACGCAGCCAATCTCACTTTCCAAACTGCCGGAGAAATTTATGGGGTTGGGAGCGCCGAACAAAATGCGGTCGCCGCAGCCTGGCAGACAGTCGGCATCACGGTCAATGCAACCGGCACCACCCCCACACCCCAACCGCAGGGTTCAGGATGTCTGACCGCTGTCTTACGAATGCTTGGTTTGGCTGGCTGACATGACACGCATCGTCTTTCAACGTTCCGGCGGGTTTACTGGACGCACGATCAGCATCACCCTTAATTTGGATGAACTGCCGCCGGATCAAACCGCGGCTTTGAACGGGCTGCTTACCAAGGCGAATTTTTTCAACCTGCCAACGGACTCTGCCAAACGATCCGTTCCCGACGAATTCATCTACGCCATCACCGTTGAAACCGACCAGCAAAACCACACCGTCCGCACCAGCGATACAACCGCGCCAGAATCTTTGCGGCCCCTGCTGGATGATCTGTCTCTGCGCGCGCGTACTCAACACATATAAAAATATCCAATCAAAAGAAAGCCCAACCCGCTTCGTGCGAAGCGGGTTGGGTTTTTAATGTTCTTCGACAGG
>JAJYOH010000602.1 GCA_021796315.1 Chloroflexota bacterium | reverse complement strand
GAGGCAGATCGGATGGATGATAGATCTGATCGTTGAAAAGGACCGACAAGCCTGTCGGATTATCTGACATGAACTTCAAGACTTGCAAAAATATGAGCGGCGGGTTTTCCCAGAGATAGGGCCAGGTGGCAAGCATGATCAAAATGGAAATGACCGTATAAAGAAATATCCAGCGCACGGTTTGACGGGTGGGCTTTCGGGTGATGAAATAAACAACGACGAAGACTCCGGCCAAAGGTCCGATGATGCGAATCGAGGTGGTGATGCCCAAAAAGAAGGCCGCCAGCAAAACATCCCAGAAATGATTCTTCGCCGGTTCATCCGCAAGTTTATCCACCAGACGGAAGCCAAGATAGATCGAAGCGGTCAGAAAAACAAGAAAGGAAGGATCTTTCGGATTGATGAAGGCGTGTCCCCATAAAAGAGGTTGAAAGGTGAAAAGGGCCGAGGCAGCGAAGGCAGCCCAGGGTCGTATGAAGCGTTCACTGAGCCGATAAATAAAATAAACGCCGAGCAGGAAAGTGACGAAGTTGATGAGATGCCAAGCTGAGGCGTTATCCACGCCCAGGTCCTGGATTAGATAAACCGGCTCGCGCGCCAGGAATAAATAGGCGGGGCCGCGATTCTTGTGATCGTCCCCGCTGGGACCATAAGAGTCGTTCAGATCAAAGCGGCCGCTGAACCAATTAGCGGGTGTGTAGGCGTAACCGAGCGCGTCGGCGTATTTATAAAAAAGCGGCTCGTCCCATGAGAGGCCGAAGTCGCGGAAAATAAAAAGGCCAATGATCAGGCTGATGGAAAGGAGCAGGACAATTGGGTTCTTAAATATTTTGGAAAGCGAATTCATTTTTTATCACCAAGCCGCCGCGACTGCCGTTCTTTAGCGGCTTCCATTTTGCGCTTTTCATCTTCGGTCTCAGTGATAAGCGGAGGGACAGGAACGGGATGACCGGATTCGTCCAACGCCACATAGACAAGATAGGCTGTGTTTGTGTGAGTCCGCTCGCCGGTGAGGGGATTCTCGGCCTGAACCTGAACTTCGACTTCCATGGATGTGCGGCCTGTATAAGTCACTTCTGCGGTCAAGAGCACCAGGTCGCCGATCTTGATTGGGTTGCGGAAGACCATCGAGTCGATTGCCACGGTGACGACACGATGCCCGGAGTGGCGCATACATGCCAGCGCACCGGCTTCGTCCACAAGTTTCATGATCCAGCCGCCATGCACATTGCCAAGGTTGTTGGCATGTTCAGGCTGCATGAGTTGGGCAATACTAATGCGCGAGGCGCGCACGGTTTTAGCTGCTAAAGAATTTGTCATCTCATTAATCCATATCTTCGAGGAACTCACCGGTATCAAATGTATGCAGGCGTTCCGGCTCGTCGAGCAGAACGTCAATGGTGCCGGGAGATAGTTCGCTCATCAGCGGGGCAAGTGGAATGGTGGCAGGCGGGTAAATTTTTTTCGGCACGGCAGGCGGTTGAAGCCGGGGCTTGAGCGTGGAGGTGGCGCGCTTGCGAAGGATGCGCGGGTCGTTGGTCAAGTATCCAACATAATATCCGATTACTGAGTATATCTCTCGCTTTGGTGTGACCCAGCCCACCCAATCTCCATCGCGATCGAAGATATAAGGATATTCCATGAATGCTTCAGGATTGCCTTTGGAATTATAGATCGGAATAATCGCCATGCTTCGCCTCGCACATTAAACGTATCATCTTAATAAGATGAGGTAAGCGGGGTGTTTTGGGCAAGCGAAGCCCGCCCAAAACACCCCACACACCGCTTCATTGAAAAGATGCCGTTAAACGTCATTATACGTCCAATAGCGGTTGACGAAGAAATTCCAGAGCATCACAATCCCGACGGCGATGGCAAGCGTGAAGTTTCTGGCGAGGAACTCCGGCGTCATGAAAATACTGAGATGCAAATTCTCAAAAAAGGTGAGCGCCGGAGGTTCGCCGAAATGCAATATTGGAAAACGGATGACGATGCCCGCCAAGTTCACGACGAAGAACATGAACAGTTGATGAGCCAGGTGACGCGAACGCGATTCCGGGTAAGTCCAGTAGCGGTTCCAGATGAAGTTACTAATGACAGCGCAGATAAATGAAATCGTACCGGCATAGGCCAACGGCACATCATAATAATGCGCGAGGAAATTTGCGACACCAAAATCTATAAGCGAACCAAACGCACCGACAGCCATAAATTTCAGGAAGCGTGTACGTTCTGTTGGGTCTTTTACAATTGAAATCATACAAGTCCAAGTTTTTGTTTGAAGTAAGGGACAGTGTTTCGCAGTCCCTGTTCCAGGTCTACTTTCGGTTCCCATTCGAGAATAGTGCGGGCGCGCGTGATGTCGGGTCGACGACGTTGGGGATCGCGCTCACTGCGCGCGTCGGGGACAAATGTGATGCCCGCTTTGTTGTCCGTGATCTTGTTGATCGACTCTGCGAATTGTAAAAGAGTCATCTCGACCGGGTTGCCGATGTTAACTGGCATGTGTTCATCGGACATTAACAATCGAATGATGCCATCCACAAGATCATCCACATAA
>JAJYOH010000004.1 GCA_021796315.1 Chloroflexota bacterium | reverse complement strand
AATACTTTACCCCGCGGCAAGTTATCGGGTCCGGTTTGAAGCGTGTAATGCGGCTGCACACCGACGCGCGCCAAATGATCCAACTTCAAAATTGGGCGCGCGCGTTTGCCAAGCCGGCGTTCAACGCGTTTGGTGTTGAGCCACCAGTCTACTTGAAAACGATCGGATGGCAAACCCGCATTGAGACCATCACGCATATCGCCATATTCGGAACGATGATAAGTGGAACACACCGCACCGAGGCGCGCAATATTTAGTTGGGCATTGCGGCTGAGCAGCGGGTCGTAAGTCCAGGTGGCGTGATCGAGTCCCTGGTGCCGCACCATTTGCCATTGGGCGCGTTTGAGCGCAAAGCCGAGGCCGCTGTCGCGATAGTCGGGATGAATGCCCGCCATGTGCGAACAATGTTTGGGACGCGGCCCATCGGGTGTGGCCTCAAGGCCGGGAAAGCCAAAAACGAAGCCGACCAATTTTTCATCCGCGAACGCGCCGAGAACCAATCCGCCATTATGAGCAACAGTGATCAGCATGTGCGCAGGGACAACGTCGGTTTCACTGCCCGGCCAGACCGCACTTTGCAGCGCTTCGACCGCGGACATTTCTTCAGGGGTTTCCAAAAGTCGGATGATCGGATGAGACATTATTCTTCCCGAAAATTAAGGCGCAGATTATGGCAACCGAAACGTTCGAATGGATTCCAAAACTCTGGCGCCTGTTTCAGAGACTCTCTTTGAAGTTTTTCTCCAGAGTTCAGCATACCAGGGTGAGCGTTTTAGGTAATCGAGTCGATACGAAAAGCGCGCCGGCATCAAACCGAATGCGTTGGGCAAGTTATCAACCGGGCAGGTACGGCTGACCGAAACATAATCGAGCCAGAAAGATGATGCGGGATAGTTTGGAATGAAAGTTTCGAAGGTCACGATCAACGCGCGTAAAAGAACGGGATGAAGCTCGAATAAAATGCGCGGGTGTTGTGCGGCTTGCATGATGATCTCCATGACCTGCCGCAGGGTAAAGTATTCGCTTCCGCCGATCTCATAAGTTTGGTTGAGGGTGTTTTCATTATTCAACGACCACATAATTACAGACACCAGATCTTCGACCCAAAGCGGCTGGATCACCGTCCGCTCACCGCCAGGGATCGGAAAGAAGAACGGACTCGCCTGCAATAAGCGGGCCAGTCCACTGGTGAAATGATCCTCGGGGCCAAAAACAACGGATGTTCGAAAAATGGTAAATGGCACGCCCGAACGACGAATGTGTTCCTCCGCAATACCCTTGGCTTTGAAGACCGGATATCCGGACGAACGGCTGGCGCCGAGATGGCTGACATATATTATGCGTTCAACGCCCGCCTCAGCCGCGACCCGTGCCAGATTCTCCGTGCCTTGCATGTCCACCGCTGACAACTTCGCGTCGCGTCCCTGCGACTCGGTCCCGGCAAGATGGATGATCGTGTCCACATCTTTGAGCGCAGCCAGGATGGCGCGCTCATCTGACAAACTAACAACCGCCACTTCAACCGGTACGCCTTTTGGAAGCCGCGGTGAACGCCGCGAGGGGCGGATCAAAACCCGCACCCGATGACCTGTTTCAAATAATTGACGGATCAAAGCGCGCCCAATAAATCCCGTCGCCCCGGTAACTAATATCATGTTGTAGATTATAGCAGAGGAGGAAAGGCCTCGATTTTGAAATGAAATTGATGAATGAACAAAAATTTGGGGCTATCTTTACAAATCAGGTTGTTTTAGTTATAATATTAGTGTAATATTTCACAATTTAATGTCATCAGTAACATCGAGGTAAAAATGACCCCACAGAAACTCCCCCACGTTGTCATCATCGGCGCAGGCTTCGGCGGATTGGAAGCCGCACACAGACTTTCGAATGCACCGGTCCGCATTACGCTGATTGACCGGCAAAATTATCATCTCTTCCAGCCTTTGCTTTACCAGATTGCCATCGCCGGACTCGTCCCTTCACAGATTGCTTATCCTGTGCGGACGATCTTCCGCCGCCAGAAAAATCTGACTTTCCAAATGGGTGAAGTAACAGCCATTGATTTCGACGCACGCTATGTCAAAATGGATGGCTCAGTCATCGCCTATGATTATTTGATCCTGGCGATCGGTGGACAGACAAATTTCTTTGGAATGCAATCGGTTGAACACAATGCTTTCCAGTTAAAAAGTATCGAAAGCGCAGTGACCACTCGCAATCATTTGCTCGATGTATTCGAGCGGGCCAGCCGCGAAGCAGACTCTGATAAACGCCGCGCGCTCCTGACTTTTGTCGTTGCGGGCGGCGGGCCCACCGGCGTGGAAACCGCTGGAGCGCTGGCAGAATTAATAACACATGTGATGACAAAAGATTATCCGCAGATGAATTTGAGGGAAGCGCGCGTTATCCTGCTTGAAGCAGGTCCGAATGTGATGGCCAGTTACCCGGACGGACTCCGTAAGGCAACGCATGATCTTTTACAAAAAAAGAATGTTGAGATCATGGTCAATGCCAAACTTGCCGATTACAACGGCGAGCAAATTACATTAAGCAACGGCGGGCAGATTCGGACCCGCACCTTGATCTGGACAGCGGGCGTACGCGCTGCGGAGTTGGCTGAAAAGCTTGGGATTCAACGGGCCGCTTCAAGTCGGATTGTGACCGAAGCGACTCTGCAATTGCCGGATCATCCCGAAGTTTTTGTCATTGGCGACGCGGCTTATTTTGTGAATGGCAATGGTCAGCCTTTGCCAATGCTGGCGACAGTTGCGCAACAGCAGGCAAAAGCCGCGGTGAATAATCTCAGGAAGATGCTGAGAAACGAAAAACCTGAAGCGTTTCACTACAAGGATCCCGGACTATTGGCAACGATTGGGCGCAATGCGGCAGTGGCGCGTATCTGGGGACTATCGTTCAGCGGGTTTATTGCATGGGCGATCTGGGTCGTGCTGCACATCTATCGCCTGATCGGATTCCGCAACCGGCTGGTGGTGCTGATCAATTGGGCGTGGGATTATTTATTCTATGATACGCAGGTTAGATTGATTACAAAAGAATAGAGTGAAACAGATTGCTTGTCCATCATTTATCTTCGGCAAGATGGAAATGATGCAAGAAGCGATGGAAGATGGGCGCAGCCAACACACCGACCGATGCCAGCAAAACCACGCCGGAATATAACGCGTAAAACGAAGCAAAGATCTTGCCCGCATCTGTCTGCAACGGATTCACCGGCCCCATGCCGCCAAGGATCATCGAGGCATTCAGCAGCGAGTCGATCCAGGACAGGCCTTCGAGATAGTGATAACCAGCCATGCCGATACCCAGCGAAACAAAAAGAATAGCGGCGCCGATCAGGGCGTTCAGCGCCAGACGACGAAGAAATTTTCGGCGGCTTGCCAGCGGTTGTTCATGATGTTCGTACATTCAACCTCCGTTATGGTCTAAAGACCATCGTTGTATTTCAGATCCCAATCCCAGAACCAAAATGCCAGGCCTTTAATATCGCCCCATTTTGCAAATCTCTTTTCAACTTGTTTCGGTGTGACCGGCCTGCCTCGATACCATTCGTGAGAGACCACTTTCAACGCCCACGAATCGATCGGGATGAAATCGTGGCGGCCCAGGATCATCAGCAGATTGGCAGCCGCGTAAGGACCCACGCCGCGCATCTTCATCAATTCCTTGCGAAGCTCAAGCGTGGGCAAGTTGGATGTTTTGAAAGATTCAACATCCAACTCATGCGACGCAACCCGACTCGCCAATTCGTGGATGGCTGGCGCGCGATAGCTGATGCGCACCGCATCTTTCAGAACCTCGGGGCTGGACGCAGCGATTCTATCAGGCGTGGGAAAAGCTTTGAAATCGGAATCCGCTAAAAGGTCGCCGAAGGAAGCGGTGAGATTCAGATTCATTCGTCTGGTCGCCGCCCATAGTGTGTTCGTTGTCAATATTGTTTTCAATACGTCTTCAAAAAACGTTGGCGAACGAAGCACACGTCCGCGCGCCAATCTTTGAGAGTGGCGCAGTTTAGGTTCCTTGCGCGCGATTTTATAGAAGGTGGAAAAGTCCTGATCGAGTCCGAGCATCCACGTGATTTTTTCGGCAATCTCGTTTTGTTCGGACTTGCCGAGCCTGCCATCCACGTTAACCTTCACGCCTTTGGGCGCTTCGGAAATTCCATAATCGATCACCCGACCGTTCGAGAGCTGATCGGTATAAGACAAAATTTTGCGGGCTTCATCGAAACGGAATGGGGCGAGCTGCACCCATCCATGCGAATTGACAACCGAGAGGAAATTAAAAGGCCGGCGGGCAGGTAATGTCAGATTCAAATGAGACTCCAATGTTTCCGCCAATCTTAGCACAAATGTGCTTTGAATCCAGTTGTCGGTGTGTTGAGTTTTCTTGCGGTTCTCCTGGCCGCCCATGGCGGGTTGCGCTTTGTTCTTTCCGGTTTTCAGGACGATCATGCATCCCATGAGATGGCTACAAACTTCATCCTGTCTTTTGCCTTCTTTTTCCTTGAACTGTACTACACAAAACCGGCATCAAAATAAACCGATCAGCGTTTGGGGAAGAGAACGAATTCGGTGAGGATGACAACCATGAGTATCAGGGCAATCACATCGAAGAATATGATCAGTCCCCACCAACGAGGCAATGCAGCCAATCGTAAATGCCTTCCACCAGGGCATTGACCGGAGCGCACAAACAGATCGGGTTCCTGTTCGTTTTTGAATTCATGACGATTCCCTGATTTCTAAAATTTAATGGCCACAGGTAAAGCAGTGCGCGCCCAGTTGCTGAGCCGACCACCCGGCCTCCATTGTTGATATTTGGCAGCCAAAACTTTTCGAACAGGCGCAGCTTCATTCTCGTCGTTCACAACGCGGGCAGTGCCGACGAAAGTGTGTTTCGCGATACGGACTGTGACCGCTGAGTTCCCGATTATATTCTTCACCCAATCCGATTTGTCCCCGCCGCCAGATAAAAGATAGAGTGTACCGTCCAGGATGCCAAACCAAATTTCGATCTCGTGCGGCTTTCCACTCACGCGGCCGGTAGTCGTCAGATAACAATATTCTTCCTTCGACAGACTCGCTGGGAGCGCGGCGGTATCTTTTGAACTTTGGTTTTTCATAGATTCCTTTTCTCCAGCCACTTCAGCGCTTCGCGTGCGCTGAGCGGATGCAACGGAGTCTCCTTCATAAATTTGCGGACAGCTTGCGGGTCAACACGCGTATATTGTCTCAGCGCCCAGCCGATGGCCTTGTTAATGAAAAATTCATGCGACCCGAGGTTCTCACAAATAATATCTTTCAACAAGCCGAAGTCGGTTTCGTTTTTGTAGCCAAGCTGAAAAAGAATACAGGCACGCCGCAGCCAGAAATTATCGGACGTGCGCCATTTCGCCAGATATTTTTTGCGGACTTTTGGATAGCGCTTGAAATGCGATCCGAGTGTGCCGGTTGAAATCGTGTCCACCGTGTCCCACCATGACTTGGTAACCAGCAAATATTCCAGCGTCCCGATAAACTCTTCGGGGAGTTGCTTCTCCAGTTTTCCGATCAAGCTGGTAGCGGCGTACTGAAACTCCCGCTGAGGCAAAGCCCACAGGTCACGCGCCGCCGCATCCAGGTCGGAAAGAGGCGGGAGTCCATATTCAGCATAATGTTGTTTGAGAAGTTCACCAAGTTTTGGACTTTTGATTCCCAAATAGTCGAACTGGTCGCGCATGTAATGCTTCATCGGCGCGGCTTCCTTCGCGTTTGCATTTTTTACAAAAAGTATTTGAAGGGATTTAACGTAAGCGTGCATGGCATCACCACTGATCGTATTCGCTGTCTTCGTCGATTTCATTGGAAAGAAAATATGTCTGCGCTGGCAGAAGCACGTGGATGCGTTTTCCGCTTGGGTAAACAGTTGTGCAGCGTGAACGCGGCAATCGTTGGATCAGCGCCGAATCGTATAACATGATCGAACGATCCGTGATGGTTTCGATCACTGTCCAATGATCGTGAAAACCTTGAAGTCCCAAAATGATCGCCCGACCCGGTGTGCCGTCCAAAAAATCCTGCATGGATTTCCAGAACGTATCCAGGTCGGGATTGGGCACGCCTCGCCAGGGAATATCCTTGTTGGTTATTCTATCGCCGACAACGTAGTCCAGGATCTGAAGCATCCGTTTGTGGATCACACCGCCGATCAAAAGTTTTGCCAATAAGTGTTTGCGTGAAAGATAATGAATGATGTTATTGAAAAGTTGTTGCGCATCCTCGTCTGATGAGTGGTTGATAAATCTCTCAGCGTTGACGATACTATAGAGGCCGCATAACGAATCCAACCCGCCTTGTTGAAATGGCGGAAAATCTGTGGTTGGTCTGGTTGACATGTCTTTCCTTTGTTTACGTTAATTATTTATTGTTTTGGGCCCGTTTTCGCTTCATTATAGTTGCAATGACTGCCCGGCATTTTGAACGCAAACCTGCTGGTCTTGAAGGCCGGCGGGATTCTTGAGTAAAATAGAAATATGCCAACCTATGATTTTATCTGTTTGGACTGCCAGCAGCGTTTTGATGTATTCCTGACCTATAGCGAATACGGCAAAAAGAAAGTGAACTGCACCAACTGCGGAAGCGAACACATCCGGCGGCGGATGACAAAAGTTCGCATCGCCAAATCGGATGAAAGCCGTCTCGAAAATATCGCCGATCCGTCCGCGCTGGCCGGTATGGAAAACGATCCCAAGGCGCTGGGCCAGATGATGCGCAAGATGGGCAAGGAAATGGGCGAGGATGTTCCGCCTGAATTTGATGATGTAGTTGACCGGCTGGAGGCGGGGCAATCGCCGGAAGAAATCGAATCTGCATTGCCCGATATGGGGATGGGCAACAGCGGCGGGGACGATGAACCGTAAAACGAAATGGCGGCCAGTGGTCGCCATTTTTTATTTCTCAACGTCTCGGCGCATCTGCGCCCGATGGCTTTGAGATATTTGATATCGTTTTCAGAATCGGCTGTCATGATCAATTCGCTTTTAAAATACGTTCGATATATTCGCGGTGCTCAGCAAAATGTTCATAAGAATTGCCGCACACCCAATTCATAAAAGGGCCTTTCTCAGGGGCGTCAGGAAAACGCGGCTTCATCAGATCATCGAAAGTCATGGAATTCAGTTTCGCAAGCAGGTCGTTATAAACTTGTTTGAGGTCGGCCAATACATCCCCGGCGGAACGATGCTGATGGCGCTCGAACAGGATTTTATTCATCGCGTCGAAATTCCATTCGTCGGCGACTTCACGCGGAATCCCCATGACTTGATGGACAGGCTGCCCGCCAAGATTGTTATAGATCAGAACCTTCATCCATTCCATCAAATGCGCCAGATTATCTTTTGGCGACCAGCCTCCGGCGTCCGGCGTGACCATTTGCCCGGGGGAAAGTTTTCCAATCGCGTCCATCAACGCCAACCACTCAGCGTCGATGGTGGATAAAAGTTCGGGCATGTTTTTGGGTGTAGTGTCTGTCATCGTATTACCTCTATATTTTTTTCAACCGTTCAGAAATTTCAAGCAGGTGTTCCCAGCCGTGTTCCAACATGCGGCGCATACATCTGCGAGCCGACCACGTCACCTGGCCGTGCGGGACCAACTGTTTGCGTTCATCATCGGTCAGCGATTCAAGCCGCGCGCTGGTAATATCCCAAACAGTAGACAAAGTCAACGGCAAAGAGTCCGGGCCTTCTTTCTGCACGGCTTTGAGCGCTTCAGAGAGTCCGTTCACCGGGCCGACCAGATATCGCAAATAGACCGCCTGCGACTCGGCCATGTGCTGCAAAATATGATAGATCGAGCGCCCACCGCTTTTCGGTTCAAGTCGCAATTGTTCCTGCGTTTCATCACGGATCAAATCCAAAAGATCGGACTGCATCCACGCCAAACGCTGGAGATGGATGCTTTTATTTTGAGTCGAAAGAGGCTTGAAGTCCGGCGCAAATCCCGGCGTGGGATCTCCGTTTCCAAGCCACGTACCTTTGGTGATGCGGGCTTCCACAATAGTGTTGATCGCTCCATCCGGCCGGACACTCTCGCCGTGTCGTTCCAGAAAGCGCAGATAAGTTCGTATCGCCTCAGGCGTGGACTCCAGGGCGGCTTCCGTTGTTGGACCTTGGGCAATACATCCCAGCAGATCCAGCACATGCACCATGGTCTTCTTATGTTTCGGACCGGACTCAACATAGAGCGAATATTTAGTCATAAGTTTAGCCGCCTATGATATAGGCTTCTTTCATGAGAGGGTTCCTGCCTGTAAAGCGATCCGAGACTTTGAATTCCCTGGACATAATACCATCCTCTCATATTGAAAGCGGTTTTCCGGGTTCGAGCTTTTCCTTCTCCTGCCCTTTTCGCAGAATCCAGGCATTGCCGCGCACAAGAAAACTCTTTCGTCCGTCAACTTTTATATACACGCCATCGGATAGCATGATAACCGGATTATCGTGGAAGAAATGATAATCTGCCAGCCACTCATCATGAACAGACTGGCCGCAGGCGTCCTGGGCATAATGAGCAAAAAAGTTGAAAGGAGTTAAATTCAAGCCATCGAAATACGATGTCTCAACTGTATTCATATCTTTGGACGTCAAGACATTGGGGCCGCATAAAATCATCCCGGCGCTGAAGGCGACCAGCGGCAAACCGGCCTGCACTTTCTTGCGAAGATAATCCGCCAGCTTGCTGATGTGCAGACGATGGTTCAGCAGAAAAGTATTTCCGCCGGGGATATAGACCAGCGAAGCGCGGCGCAAGATGTCTTCCATCTCTTTCAAATCCATCAACTCAGCGTTGACCATCTCAAGGCGCGCCAAACCTTGAAAATATTTTTGATTGTCATCCAGCCATTTCTCAGCGTAAAGCGACGCCAGCGGCATATAAGCAACCGTGGCTTCAGACTTGCCTTCCAAATATGGACGGCTGGCTTCGATGATGTAGCGAATATCATTTTCGCCGGGGGAAGAAAAAAGGTGTAGTTCCATAATTATTTTTTGTAGGATTTCAATGCCGTCGAAATTTTCTCACGCAAGTTTTCCTGCACTTTATCCCAGCTTTGACTCGCGTCCACCACGATCCATCTTTTCGGTTCGGCCTTCACCATTTCCAAATAACCTTTTCTCACGCGCTGGTGAAATTCAACCGTGTAAGCGTCGAGGCGATTCCATTCCATGCCGTTTTGCGTTTTGCGCTTCAGCCCAACTTCAACATCGAGGTCAAGCAAAATTGTCAGGTTAGGAGACAGTCCGCCTGTGGCATATTTGACCAACGCACGCACTTCATCCAAATTCTGTTGATGACCATAACCCTGATAAGCAATCGTCGAATCATAATAACGGTCAGAGAGAACGATCTCACCCGCCTCCAAACGCGGACGAATGACCTGCTCCACGATCTGCGCACGCGCTGCCTGATAAAGCAACGTCTCGGTGCGCGGATGCATCTCGGCATTTTTCAGATCATGCAAAATTTCGCGGATCTGCTCGCTGATGGATGTCCCGCCCGGTTCACGCGTCGGGAAAACGGTGTGACCTTTCTCGCGCAAATATTCAACGAGATAAGGAATGTGCGATGTCTTGCCGGAACCTTCGGGGCCTTCGAGTGTGATAAACATAATCTTCTACCTGACGATCAAATATCCGCCGACGATCAACAATCCAGCACCGGCCAGCCGCATAAAGTCAAAGCGATGAACCGGGATGCCGAACAAACCGAAATGGTCGATGACGATGCCCATCGCCAGTTGTCCGATGATGATCAACGCCAGCGCAGTCGTCGCACCGAGACGCGGCATGGTGTGATTCAGCGTCAAATATAAAATCACGCCGAAGACGCCTGAGATCAGCATGTACCAGGAAAGGCTGCGCCAGTTTCTAATTTGCTCGCCGCCGCGCGCCAATAATAACAACCCGGATAAAAATGCGCCGCTGACATGCACAACAAAACTGCTGGCCGCGCTCCCAACTTTTTGACTCATCTGGGAGGCGATGGGGCCTTGCAATCCAACAGAAATCCCACCCAATATGCCGATCAAAACCGTCAATAGCAGACTCAACATTTGATTTGTACCTTTCGGTCATGTTAACTAAATTCCAAAGTCCGTGCCCATCTGCTCTCATTATAAATTCATCTTCGACATTTTTAACCAACAATTGTTTAATTCCACTGTCATTTTCAAATATTAGAATGGGACCTGTAAACACGGAGGTCCAAATGAATTTGAAACGAATTCTCTATATCACATTGATCGTGGCGGTTGCCGGTGTTTCTGCGCTGGCCGGCGCCGTTGCAGGCGGAATAGGTGTATATCAGGCAGTGAGGCAACAAACCAAACTGCCAGCGCCTGTTCAGGCAGCATTGCCTGCCAGCAACACCAACCCAACGCAAACTCTCACTCTCAACACAACCGATATCCAAACCACAATTACGCAGGCGGTGAAGCAGATCGGTCCCGCCGTTGTGACCGTGGTCGGCACTATTCCGGGACAGCAAACTTTCTTCGGAACAAGCGGCGACCAGACCGTCAGCGGAAGCGGCATCTTCATTTCAAATCAGGGCTACATCCTCACCAATAACCACGTTGTGGAAGGAACGCAAAATACAAACATCATCCTATCTGATGGAACGCAGGAAAAAGCTGTCATCGTTGGAACCGATCCTTACTCTGACATCGCTGTTTTGAAAGCGGAAGGAAAAGTCCCGGCAGTTGCCAAGCTTGGAAATTCGGATGTGCTCCAGCCGGGTGAATCTGTGATCGCGATCGGCTCGCCGCTCGGTGACTTTAAAAATACCGTGACAGTTGGCGTGGTCAGCGCGACGGGACGTTCGCTCGACACTGGAAAGGGCTACCAGATCGAGGGCCTGATCCAAACTGACGCGGCCATCAACCAGGGAAATTCCGGCGGGCCGCTGGTCGACCTGGCTGGAGAAGTGATCGGCGTCAACACCTTGATCGTCCGTAACACCGGAACCGGCGCGGTCGCAGAAGGCTTGGGATTCTCCATCCCGATCAACACCGCGCAGGCAGTGGCACAACAAATTATTCAAAAGGGTTATTTCTCACACCCGTATTTGGGAACCGGATATCAACCCATCACGCCCGACATCGCCGCTGCTTATAACTTGCCCGTTCAATGGGGCGCCTACGTGACGAGAGTCGCTGCCGGCAGCCCTGCCAGCAAAGCCGGCCTGCAACAAGGCGACATCATCACCAAGATTGACAACGTGTCTTTGGACGCGACCCATTCCTATCTCAACACACTTTTCACTTACAAAGCCGGAGATCAAATCACAATTGGCATTTCGAGAAATGGAAAAGATATGCAGGTTCAAGTCACGCTTGGCGAAGCGCCGCATAATTAATTTCCCCAACCAATTTTGTAGGGACACGACATATCGTGTCCCTACTTTTTTATTCCCTGAAAATCCTCACATGCCGTCTTGGTTCTTTTCCATAAGAATGTGAAACCAACTCGGCCTGACGCGCCATCTCGTGCTGCAATCTTCGCACCAATGATGAACTCGGCGGCAGGTCAACCCAACGCTCGCCGTTGAGCACCGCCGCAATCGCCTCCTGCATTTGCGATTTCACATCGTCCAACTCACCGCCTGCTGCTTGTTGCTCGCCGGGGATGTTGAACAGGTCGCTCAGAAATTGTTCCACCTGTCCCACCGAGTTGGCGCGCAAAACATAGATCGGCATGCCGCGATGTTCGGCGTCCACGATGGTTTGCTGGCGGTCGCGGTAATGTCCTTTCAACGTTACCAGCGCGTTGGCTTCGCCCGCATCTTTGACGATGATGGCAGGCACGCCCAATCTTTTCGCGGCTTGCATGAGTCGATTTCTCGCCACGCCGTACGGATAAATTTTGATGGGCTGTAACGTGCCGCCTGGAGCGGGTTCAAGGCGCGGGGTGATGACCGGCGCTTCGGGAGCCGTGACCGGCCCACGTCCGCGACGAGGCGCTTTTGGTTCCTTCGCGTCCACTCTGGATGATGAAACGGGTGCGGCTTTCTCGATCTGAATCTTGCCCTCGGCATCGCGCATCCGAATTTCAGGCTGAAGCGGATATCCGCGCAGCAACGCATCGACTGCCGACATGATATCGGCATGAACCGCGAAACGATCGCGCGTTTGGATTTCGATCAACACATCGAAGGTTGGAGGCGCGCGTCTTTCAAGGACCGTTTTCTGCGTGCCGCGTCGACGGGCCTCCTCGTCCGACAACGTGACCGCTTCGATGCCGCCGACGAGATCGCTTAAAGTTGGGTTGAGCAAAAGATTATCGAGAGTTTGTCCGTGCGCCGTGCCGATGAGCTGCACCCCGCGCTCGGCGATGGTGCGCGCTGCGGCGGCTTCGAGTTCGCGCCCGATCTCGTCGATGACAATAACTTCGGGGTTGTGATTCTCAACAGCTTCGATCATTACTTCATGTTGAAGCATCGGCTCGCGCACTTGCATGCGGCGCGCGCGTCCAACCGCGGGATGCGGCACATCACCGTCGCCGCCTATTTCGTTGGACGTGTCCACGATGACCACGCGTTTATTCTCAGCGAGAATGCGGGCGGCCTCGCGCAGCAAAGTTGTTTTGCCCACGCCCGGGCGTCCAAGGATGAGCACGGATTTTCCCGACTCGATGATGTCTTGAATAATGTCCACCGTGCCGTACACGGCGCGGCCGACACGCAGCGTGAGTCCAACCACCGCGCTGCGCCGGTTGCGGATGGCGGAGATGCGATGAAGCGTGCGCTCGATCCCAGCGCGATTGTCCGCGTCGAAATCGCCGGTGCGTTCATCCACGTAATCGAGTTCGGCGCGCGTGAGTTCTTTTTCCGCCAGCGCGATTTCTTCCTCGACAAATCGCGCGGTTGGCACACGTCCAAGATCGAGAATGATCTCGAGCAATTTGTCGCTGTTATTGGCTTTTTCCACGGAGTGGCGAATATTACTTGGCAGAACGTCCAGCAGGGCGTCCAGATCGTCTGTAATTCGATGTTGAGTCATGGTTTATTTTTATGATGAATAGTTAACTGTAAGAACGGGGATTTTTCTACATGCGCCGCCTGATTCCCACGAACGGACGGCTTACGGAAGCCTAGCTGTGAATGACCATGTCGGCGTACCTGCTTCATTTGTGATCCATATCTATTATACATAGAAAGATATTTTCCCCATTAACAAATCAAAACAATTATTTTTTGGCTCGAATATGGCTTACCCTCGACGGCTGGACCGTCACACCAGCAGGCTGTGCCACGCGCTCGACTTGCTCATCCTTTACCATCCGCGCCAAATGTTTGACCATCACGGCCTGCCGCGTTGCAACTTTTGCACCGAGATCTTCAAGCACCGGTTCAAGCCAGGCCTGATACGAACGCACGCAAAGATAAACAGGGCGGCTTCCACGATTGGACAAAGCGCTCAACAACGCTGCCAGCTTCGCGCCGACATCCGACGCTTCAGGATGGATCAACGGATAAAGCACAATTCCCATCGCTCCCATCGACAAGTTGATAAAACATTTCGGCCCCTCGTTACACATAAACCCTGTCGCGCTTTTCGGAGTTGGCTCGACGGGCTGCAAAAGCGGAGGGACAATTTGATGATAGAGATTTTGAATGGCAGGCAGACTGACAGATTTAACGCGCATCCAACTCGACCCGTTAGTGGACGCCATTATATTCGACACATCCCACATCCTCTGCCACGCATAGACGGAGAATCCCGACATGCGAAGCGCGGGGAATGCGTCACTGCCTTCGTCCACTTCAGCGAGAGCGTGGAATGCGCCCCAGGATCCAGCCTGGGCGGAGAGATGATCAATTAGCGCGGGAGCCGATGGAAGGTCGAGGTTGGAAGCGGGGGCGAGGTAAAGCAGTTTGGCAAATGTATCGCCGTTCGCGTGAGTGATCCCACCGAGCAGAGTCGCACCATCATCTGAAACAGCAGTGTACACATGCCGTCGCGGATTCATGTAAGCCAACATGCCGACAGCCCCAAGTGGATTGCCGCGCGTGAGCAGACGGGCAGAGTCGAGGCTGACGGCTTCGCCGCGATAACGATAAAGGCTGGGAAGATCAAGCAGGTCGAGCGGACGGATGGTCATTGGGTTTAAGGTTGATGGTTCAAAGTTGAAGGTTGGTCAATCTTTAAACTTTCAACTTGTAGCCTTCAACCGCTTCAATCGGCAAGCGAAAGAAAATATTCGTGGAAGCGAGTATCGTTCGTTAATTCAGGGTGGAAAGATGTAGCCAGCAAATGTCCCTGCTGCGCAGCGACGATGCGGCTATCTGACAATGCGCATAAAATTTTCGTATCGCCATGCACGGATTCAATAATCGGCGCACGGATAAAAACAGCGTGATATGGCGTATCAGATGCAGTGGCTTTTTTCAATTCAGTGATATCAAGATCGGTCTCGAAAGAATCAACCTGGCGTCCGAACGCATTACGCACGACGCGAATATCCATTAATCCAAGCAAAGGCTGGTGGCGCTGCACATCTTTCGAGAGAAATATCGCGCCGGCACAAGTCCCCCAAATCGCGTGGCGCTGGCCGAAAGTTCGAAGCGGCTCCATTAAGTTGTAAGCCACTGCCAGCTTGCCGATCGTCGTCGATTCGCCGCCGGGCATGATCAGCCCATCGAGACCTTTGAGATGTTCGGGCAGGCGAACTTCCGCAGTTTCCACGCCAAGCTTTTTGAGCATGACGATATGTTCGGCAAAATCGCCTTGCAGGGCAAGAACTCCAATTTTCATAATTAGCTATCAGCAATTAGCCATTAGCGATTAGCAAAGGCTCAATCTAAGAGCTAAAAGCCAACCGCTAACAGCTAAAGAATTTACCAGCCGCGGCCCGCGATCTTTTCGGTTTCAGGCATTTGCGAAACGTTGCGTCCGACCATTGGCTCGCCAAGATTCTTGCTGACTTCCGCAAGAATGGAGGCATCCTGATAATACGTCACCGCTTTGACAATGGCTGCGGCGCGACGAGCTGGGTCGCCGCTCTTGAAGATTCCAGAGCCAACGAAGACACCGTCCACACCAAGTTGCATCATCAAAGCCGCGTCGGCCGGAGTCGCAACTCCGCCCGCCGCGAAATTCACGACAGGCATTCGCCCAAGCTGTTTGGTTTCTTTGACCAACTCATACGGCGCGCCAATTTCTTTTGAATAGCGCATCAATTCTTCGTCGGCCATCGTGGTCAGATGACGAATATCTCCCAACACTGTGCGCGCATGGCGAACAGCTTCAACCACATCACCGGTTCCGGCCTCGCCCTTGGTGCGGATCATGGCAGCACCTTCACCAACGCGGCGCAGAGCTTCGCCTAGGTTGCGGCATCCGCACACAAATGGCACTTTGAAGTTGTGTTTCAAAATATGATTGGTCTCGTCGGCAGGGGTCAGCACTTCGGATTCATCAATATAATCCACGCCAATCGCTTCGAGAATTTGCGCTTCAACGAAATGACCGATGCGGCATTTCGCCATCACCGGGATGCTGACTGCATCCATGATCTTGAGGATCATATCGGGATCAGACATACGCGCCACACCACCATCCGCACGAATATCAGCAGGGACGCGCTCAAGCGCCATCACCGCACACGCTCCGGCATCTTCAGCAATTTTGGCATGCTCGGCATTCACCACATCCATGATGACGCCGCCTTTTAACATTTGGGCTAAACCCTTTTTCTCAGTCCAGGTACCAGTTTTCTGTTCCATATCTATCTCCTTATCGTATTTGCGGTTGGATTCTACCACGCCTAATAAGGCATGATTGACTAGCGGAACACGAGGCTATTCTCCCCTTGACAAAAGGATTGATTAGCATACAATTATTACATTGATACAATGATACAACTATGACAACAAAACGCAAATTCAACCTTCAACTTGATTTTCATTCTGGATTGCCGATCTACATTCAAATCGTGGAACAGATACAACACCACATCGCTTCCGGAACCCTGAAGCCGGGAGACCAATTACCGACGGTCCGCTCATTGGCTGAGGAATTACGCGTCAACTTCAACACTGTGGCACGAGCCTATCGTTTGCTGGATGAAGATCGCATTATCTCCACACAACAAGGACGCGGAACATACATTCTGGAGATTCCGCCGCCGGAAGTAAGTGAACGCCTGCGCCGCGAATCGCTCGAAGCGCTGGCCCGGCGTTACATCAGTGAAGCAACACGGCTGGGATTCTCAGGGCGAGAAATAAGTCAAATGGTCAGCGACCAATTGAAGTCGTGGAAAGAAGCGGAAGACAAAGACACAAAATAATCTGTAAAGGAGAATATCATGAAAACAAATCTTATTCAAAATGTGATCGATCGAAAAAAGGCCAGACAAGCAGATCAACATATCGCCACAATCGCAGGTGCTTTATTCGGCATATTCCTGATTGTTGCCATATTAGGCACAATCCTTATGAATGGACGTACAAGTGATACATTGATCGGCACTTGGGTTCTAGGCTGGACACTAATCGGTGTGTATATTTTGTTTGCGCTCAAAGTGGCTTCGCAATGGGAAAAAGCCGTTGTTCTGCGGCTGGGAAAATTTTATGGGTTGCGCGGTCCAGGTCTGTTTTGGATCATTCCGATTTTTGACGCAGTCACAACCTGGATCGATGGACGCGTAATGGTGACACCGTTCTCGGCGGAAAAAACACTGACAAAGGATACTGTGCCGGTGGATGTGGATGCCGTGTTGTTCTGGGTCGTTTGGGATGCCGAAAAGGCGGCGCTGGAAGTGGAAGATTACAAAGCCGCGATTTCCTGGGCTGCTCAAACCGCTCTACGCGACATCATTGGACGCATGATGCTGGCCGATATTCTGGTGGGCCGCTCGGCAATTGACGAGGAACTTCAGCGCATTATCGACGAACGCACTACGCCCTGGGGCGTGACGGTCCAGTCGGTCGAAATCCGCGATATTGTCATTCCGCAGGATCTTGAAGATGCCATGTCCCGCCAGGCACAGGCCGAACGCGAGCGCCAGGCACGCGTGATCTTGGGCGAATCCGAAAAACAAATTGCCGCATCCTTTTCTGAAGCATCCAAGTCTTATGTCGACAACCCAACAGCGCTGCATTTACGCGCTATGAATATGTTATTCGAAGGCCTGAAGGAAAAAGGCGCATTGGTTATCGTGCCATCGTCGGCTGTCGATACGATGAATCTGGGCGGTCTCAGCGGCATGATTTCCCTGGCGCAGAATAACGCACCAAAAGATAAGTAGCCGGTTTCACGTGAAACGGAGTATTGGATGAACAAGCCCTTCAATTGGAAAATCTTCTGGATATTGTTAGCCGCATGCATCTTGGGAGTAATCGCCATTCTTCCATATTCCCTGGCACTACAATCCGCAATGCTTGCTCAAGTGAAGTTACCGATGCCGCTTCCATTGCTGATCGCCGTCCAGGTAATTCAGAACATCGTTATATTCGCCATTGCTATTCTTATCGGATTGGCCGCGGCCAATCGGGTTGGCCTGGGATTACCGATTCTTGAGACAAAATTGAATGGAGAGTCGATAGGCGATAAAGTCAAAGCGATGATTCTTCCCAGCATCATTATTGGTGTGGTGGCATCAGCTATAGTCGTTGCGATTGACGTTTATGGATTTGGTCCCGTTCTCAGAGCAGAGTTGGGAGATAAAGCCCAGGCTCTTAATTTGCAAACTTCTCAGCCGGCCGCATGGAAGGGATTGCTGGCCTCGTTTTATGGAGGCATCGATGAAGAGGTTTTGCTGCGGCTGTGTGTCATGTCGGTTCTGGTTTGGCTTGGTAAATTCGTAAGCAAGACAGCCGAAGGTAAACCCACTATAGCTGTATTTTGGACTGCAAATATATTGGCTGCAGTATTATTTGGGCTTGGACACTTGCCAGCTACTTCTGTACTTCTACCGCTCACTCCACTCGTCATCACGCGCGCCATTGTATTGAATGGGCTGGTCGGCGTTTGCACTGGTTACTTATACACAAAATATGGACTCGAATCAGCGATGCTCTCACATTTTTCTGCAGACATAGTCTTGCATGTTTTGCTCGCACTATAGGAGGCCGATATCACAGAAGGAATAGTACTATGGGAATGCCGCGTCTTAACTATAGGCTCAGTTTGAGTTTCCTTTTGTCTTTCTTGAGAACAGAACATATGTTCTTATAGATACAGATTGCGAATCATTCGTAAATTCAGTACACTTTATACATGCCAGACGAATCCACCCGTGACCTTGAACAGCGCAATGAACAACTCAAGCGCCTCGTTACGTTAAGCGTAACGCTCAATTCGACTCTTGATCCGGGCGCCCTGCTCCAACTCATCATCAGCACTGCGGCTGAGCTATTGGATTGTGAGGCTGTTTCGATTTTGCTTTATGACGAGAAGCGACCACGCCTCTACTTCGCCGCCGCAACCGGGTCCGACCCGAAAAAGCTGGCCGAAGTCCCGGTGCCCATCGAGGACAGCCTGGCCGGAATCATTTTTCGCACGAACCGCTCCGTCATCATAAACAATGTAAAACAGGACCCGCGGCATTATTCTCTTGTTTCTGAACATATCCATTTCAATGTAAAAACCCTCATCGGCGTTCCCATGTTGATCAAAGACCGCGTCGTAGGCGTGATCGAAGCGGTCAATAAACACAGCGGGGGTTTTACCGATCGGGATGAAACAATCCTGTCCGTAATTGGGACTCACGCCGCAATCGCCATCAACAACGCGCAATTGCTGGCAACGACAAAACAAGCGTTACAAAAAGTAAAGGAAGCAGATCAGCTAAAAAGTAATTTCCTGTCCCTCGCCAGTCACGAACTACGGACTCCCCTTGGCATCATCATCGGATATGCTTCGTTCCTGCGTGAAGATGCAAAAGGAGATTTATCCGAGCACGCTCAACATGTGTTAAATGCAGCCCTGCAAATGCGTTCTCTGGTCGAAGATATGACCAATCTGACCATGCTGGAAACTGAAGGCCGGATGGTGATCAAACTGCAAAAAGCCGCCATTCAAGAGATACTAAAATCTGCCTGCGACGAGATCAAAGGAATTGCATCTGCCAAGGAACAAAAAATCATCTTTGCTTTTCAAGATCGACCTATTTTGGTTCAAGTTGACCCGGACAAACTTGTAACTGCTTTTGTTAATCTGCTTAATAACGCCATCCATTTTTCGCATCCAGAAAGTGAGATCACCATCGGTGCGGCACAGCAGGGAGACCGTATCATGGCATGGGTGCAGGACCAGGGTGTCGGTATTCCAGCCAATAAGCTGCAAAAAATATTCGATGCGTTTTATCAAATCGAACCGCCTAACACTCGCCGCTATGGCGGACTAGGGTTGGGTCTGACCATCACCAAAGGCCTAATCGAGGCACAGGGAGGAATGATCTGGGCTGAGTCCGATGGTGAGGGTAAAGGTTCCATCTTCAAGGTGCTGCTTCCAAAAGCATAAAAAGAAGCGGCGACAAATTTGTCGCCGCTTCTTTTTCAATATTCAACTTATAACGTTTAGCCCAGATGCATCGGCATGATGACGTGCAGGAATTGCTCATCGCCGACCGGGCGTACCACGCCCGGTGCATTCGGCGCGGATGTTTCCAATGCGACATTCGGCGTCTTGATAATTTCCAGCGCCTCACGCAGGAACTTTACATTGAAAGCGATCAGCACGCCGCTGCCATCCACCGTCGCTTCGACAATGGTCTCGTTCTTGCCAGTCTCTTCAGAAGTAGCGGAAATTTCAACTTCGCTGGGTTGTAACTCACCGTTCGAAGACTTGATATTCAATCGCGCTACATTTGAACCCTCGCGTGCAAAAATCTCTGCCTGTTTGCAGGCCTTGAGCAATGAGGCCGTTGAAACCAATGTGCGCGAAGTATATTTGCGTGGGATGATTTGTTGATAATCGGGGAAAGTTCCATCGATCAATTGCGAGACAACTTCCACATCTTTGACGCGGAACAAAACCTGGCCGCGTCCTTTTGGCAAAACCATGTAGATCGGTTCTTCGCCGTCCGTTGCAACACGCGCCAATTCGGTCAGGGCGCGCGCCGGAATGATCGCAGTCAGCGGAGTAGGCGCGGGTGTGGATAAAACCGCTTTGCGGACAGAGAGTCTAAACCCGTCTGCGGCGGCCATCGTCAATTTATCTTTTTCAACCTGGACCAACACGCCCATCAACACCGGGCGGGCTTCATCCGTCGAAGCGGCAAAAGCTACCTGCTGAACCATCTCGCGGAAGTCGCCGACATTTAATTGGACAGCCCCTTCCAGGTCCGGGACCGGAACCGGAGGAAATTCCTGCGCATCGATGCCCTTGATATCATTCGTCGATGTTCCGCCGCGCACGTTCAAAGTCTGCGTTTGAGCATCGAGCGAAAGCATTACCTGATCGGCGGGCAAAGCATTGACCAAATCAGAAAATGTGCGCGAAGGCACAGTGGTCGAACCTTCCTGCTCGATGCGCGCCGGAATCCAACACGTGATGCCAAGCTCAAGATTGGTCGCAGACAGGCGCAAACGGCCCTCATCTGAAGCGATCAACACATTCGCCAAGACTGGCAACGTACTGCGCGGCGAAACTGCACGAGACACAATGCTCAGTCCGTGGGCCAGATTCTCTTGAAGGACAGTGACTTTCATGGTTCCTCTCCTACGATAATTGCTGAATACACTGCCATTTTACATCATTAAATAAAAAGACACGCCATTTTTAGGCGTGTCTTTTGGCTCTTCAGAATTTATTGGGCGACCAATGAGATGCCAAACGCAAGAAGCAGGAATAAAAACTGCAGGCCAAACAAAACCGCGGCGACATAAATCACAATCGTCCACGCCGAGTTGCCTGATTGCTGACGCACTTCCTGACCTTCTGCCAGTTGACGCACTGCCTGCGCCGCCTGTTGGATTGATTGTCTGCTCACTCCCCCAGCCCAGATCAAACCCTTCGCCTCATTCGGGACGATGATGCGGCTTCCGCTAAATGAGCCAACCCACTCTGGGGCATTCACCGCCAGGCTGCCACTGACAATCATTGCATCAACTTTCTCTGAGGGTCTTTCAGCAGCAGAAGCAATCGTCACAGGCACGTTCGATGCAAACTTTTTCAACGCAGCTCGAACCGACTCTCCAAAACCATCTCCTGAATCCACCACCAACACTTTGAATTGACTTTGCTTGGCGGATAATGCGTCCGCTGTGGACAAGCCATCACGGCGCATGACCATCAGATGATAAACCAGCAAGATTGCGAACAAAACCAATGCTTGAAAATCATTCAGCACTGTCGAGAGAAATGTATTATCAGTTTGTCCCGTCAGCAAAACCCGAATCAATTGAAAAACCAGCGCCACCGCCGAAGCCATTCCACCGATCACGCCAGTGAAGATAATCAAATACAAATAGACGCGCCGAATAATGGACTGGCGCGCGTGATCGCCAGCTTCATTTTTTGCAAAAGTTTCAGCCTGCATCGGGCGCCAGGTCAGCAGCCAGAGCGGAAGCCAGGCCGCCAGCAGAGAAATAGCCAAAGCCAGCTCATTGCGCAAGACGTCAGCACCCATTAAACTCTGTCCGCCTGTTAGAAAATCGATCATGTATTTAATTAGCGTGAAAACGCCAATGAATGCGCCGCCCAATCCCAACGCGGACAGGATATAAAAATATACGCGCTTCATCCCGGCTCGACGGACAGAATCGCCAACCGATTCGATGTGACGCGTTAACCAATGTCCGTAATACGCCCAGACTGCGCCCAACGGAACGCCGACAGAAATAACATTTCCAATCTGCTGGAGGAAGTCAGGAGTGGAAATATCCGCGCCGAGCATTTTTGTGACAACAAGGTTAACCAACATGGACGAAGTCGTCAGCACGGTGATGACCCCGCCCAGGGCAAGGATGTATAGAATGCCGAGGCGTAGATTCGACTCTTTTTCTGCCGCGTCCGCCAAAGAGTCCTGAATGATGCGCCACGAGAAGAACCAGATCGGAGTCCCAACCACAAGCAGGGACAGGCCGTTGATCAGAGTCTCACGTCCGATGGCGCCCAAAACATCGGATGGCACATTGAACATAAATCGCAAAACCTGTTGTGCTCCAAAGATGACCATCAACAGGCTGTAAAGCATCCAGAGATAACGATAAAGCCTGCGGATATCCGAAAAATTATCTTTGGACGGTAAAGTCTTCCACTCGCCGCGCAGGATATTCCAAAAATAGACAGCAACCAAACCATTCATCAGAATGGCGATGAGGTTATCGGGGATGGTTTGCGAGCCGCCGATAAGGGCACGCTCGACAGTAAGATGAACGGCTGAAATAAAAGTGAGGTCGATCAGCGCCAACAAATTTTGAACAACAGGAATCAAAGTTGCAAATAAAGTGGCATACAGAAAAACGGCTCGCAGGCTGGCGATTTTCTCTTCTTCATCTTTAGTCGATGAATGTTGCGCCCATAACCAATGGATGAGGAAGATCGGCACACCGACAAGCACCGAAGCCAAAGCCCCAGCCAATACTTCGGCGCCGCCCCCAACGGTTTCGTCAATGATCGAGCGCAGCAGACTGATCAAGCCCCACAGGACAACTTCCAGGCTGATCAATGCCACCAAATAAAAGTACAAACGGCGAACGGTTTTCATGATACGTTATCCTTCTATTTCGGCGGAGTTTGATACCAGCTGTAATCCCACAAAGTATAGGCCGGCATATTCGAAATTTTCCACGCACCGTTTTGCATCACAAGCTGTGCCGAACCAACGTTGTTGTAACCAGTCGAAAATGGATCGTTGGATGAATAGATCATGCTCACTTCAACAGTTGCATCCTCGCCCGTGATATCAACCTTGCCAATTTTTATTCCCGCCTGGAGAGGCGATAGAGAACCTGTTGCAAAAGGTTTGCGGAATGCATCAAAAGTTGGCTTGTTATCAAGGTCAGCCAAATAACTGTACGCTTTTTGATAATCTTTATTAATCAGGGCTAACACGTAATTATGAACCACTCCATCTGGCGTGGTTTCAGAAATATAAGTCTGCTTATCCTGTCGTGTAAAGAAAACAATAAGCGCCACAGTGATCAAGACACCAATGCCAATCAAAATGCCCGTCAGAAATTTATCCTGTTTCATGAACGCCTCCGAGTTCATTTTCATTGTAGGTGTTTTGGTTCTTTAAAACAAGTAACCAGTTATTAGTTGAATATGGTTATAGTAATTGTAGTAGGGGCTGTGGATAGTGTGGATAAAAGGATTCTTGCACATAGAAGGGATAATCACATCTGTTGTTCACCATATATTGGATTTAGAGCCTCTTTCCGGACTTTGAGCGGTGTGGACAAACTTTGAACAGAATCCACGCTGAATCTGGGTCAAAAACACCTTTCCATATCTTGGTCGAATCCATATATTGGCTCCCAAATATGGGGGTCGACTTTAGATGGTTTTCAGTTGATTTATCGAACATCTGGGCGTACTATCCACAGGCGAGAGGCCTTATCCACAGTTTCAGCCGTGTTATCCACAGATTGGACTTAATCGGGCGGAGTTGTCTAGCCTAAATATGGGCAGGCTTACAGGCTGGTAGATGTTTCAAGGCCGTTTAAATTGGCGATTTCGTCTAACCGAACCTCGACTTCATCCAAAAAATGGTCGAGAGCCGAGACGCGATCTTCGAATCCGGGGCCGAGCAGGCCGAGCTTTTCGCAGGCTGTTTGCCACGGCTTGGAGGCGGAAGCAGGCAAAACAGCCGCACAAAAGGTCCAAGTGCGGATCAAAGGCCAAAGGGCGGTCAGAGGCGTTTCTCCGTCGAGCAAGGCTTGTATGCCCTTTTCGTAGTAGTTCAAACGTGCGGCGTGAATCTGTATATCCGCCTTTTCACTTTCGGACGCGGCCAGGAATGCGGCCTTCCAATCGACCAGCCAGTTTGCAAGCAGGGACGCATCGATGTTGCTGGCTCCGGTTAGATTAAAAAGATCGGCGGTGAAGTTGGGACGCCCGGCAGCTTTTGCCCGCTCGGGAAAATCAAGCAGGAAGCGGCGTTCGGGCAAAGGTGCTCCGCTGATTTCAGCTACTGCATTGGCGGCGTGTTGAGTGGCACGCAGAAATTGTTTAATTTGAAGCGGCCCGGCTTTTTCGGCAGGGATGTCGGAAAGGTCAATCCAGGTTTTGCGAGCCTCAGCCAGAAGTTTTCGACAACGCATGAGCACCAGCGCGGGCGCCTGGAATTCAAACCCGGCCCTCAGGCCGGCCTGGACAAATTCAAAGAATTTCTCGCGTTGGTATAAAAGCATGGGGTCGTACATTTCATAGCCGAGCAGGGGATCGGAGCGCAGTTCGCGCGGCGATTTGAAATCTGATTTTGTGCGGTGGCTAATGTCGAGGTGGAAATCCGGCGTCAGTTTGGATATTTCGCGTGCAACACCCGGTTTGTTGGAATGCACAAAAACGATGTCAACATCGGTGACTCCGCCCAACATTGAGTCTGTGTTTGAGACGAGTGAGCCGGTCAGGTACGCGGCGACAATGTCACGGTTATTGTGCGCCCGTTCCTGAGCGGTTTCTTTTGCAATGCGGATGAGGGATTCACGAGTGACACGCATAAAAAGTCTTTCTATTTTTCAAGTGGCAGGCTGGGCTGGAAGGGATTCAATCCAATTTTTTCACGGATGCGATTTTCGATCAGTATGAGATGTTCAGGATTGTTGATAATATTCAATGAGTTGGTGTCAATCGTCAGCACGGGCACGCTATCGTAAGGTTTGGAAAAGAATTCTTCGTAAGACTGGTTGAGACGTTCGATATAATCGCGTTCCATGTTACGTTCATAGGAACGGTCGCGCAAGGCGATGCGCTGCATCAGAATATTGGTGTCAGCGCGCAGGTAGACAAGAAGGTCGGGCTTTGGGATTTTTTCTCCGAGCGCTTCATGGACTCGATAATACATTTCCAGTTCGTCGCCTTTGAGATTAATGCGTGCAAAGAGAGCGTCCTTGGCAAAAGTGTAGTCAGAGATCAGGGATTTGCCGGCCGCTAAAAGTCCGGGCACGGTGCGGTTCTGTTGATGGTAGCGGCTGAGCAGGAAAAATATCTGGGTCTGAAAAGCGTAGCGTTCATGGTCGGCATAAAAGTCGGAGAGAAAGGGATTCTCTTCGAATATTTCCAATAATATTTCGGACTCGAAAACTGGTTGCAACATGCGGGCCAGGGTGGTCTTGCCGACACCGATCACCCCTTCAATGGATACGTACATGAAAGACTCCGGAATGAGATGGATTAAGGATACCATAACCTTCCGGCTTTCGGTGCGGCAGGACATCTGTAACCCTCCCGCATTTACTTCTCGTTTTATAATGAGATCACTATGAGCGAACCCACCCCTGCTTCCCTTGATCGCAAGAATATCAAACAACCACCGCTGTTATTTGACGACACGCAATCCATTATTACCGCGTTGGAAAACCAGATCGGGCGCAAACTGCTCGTCTACTGGACTTCGGACCGCGGCTCAGTATGTGATAACGATGTGGTCGCACTGTACGAGATATTCAAACACATCGGTTCGAGCGAAGATATCGCGCTCTTCATCAAATCCAACGGCGGCGATGTGGAAGCCTCGCTGCGACTCGTCAACCTGATGCGCGAATACAACAAACGCGTCCACGCGTTGGTGCCGCTGGAAAGTGCTTCGGCCGCGACCATGATCGCCCTCGGAGCGGATGAGATCCAAATGGGGCCTCTCGCTCATCTGACAGCGATTGACTCGTCGCTTGTCCACGACATGTCGCCAATCGATGAGCGCAATAATCGCCGTGTCAGCGTCAGCCAGGATGAGTTGGCGCGCATTGTTGCGCTTTGGAACGCCAATGCGCAGGATCATCACAGTAACCCCTACACTGATATCTTTCAATATATTCATCCATTGGTGGTCGGGGCGATTGATCGCTCCAGCTCACTCTCGATAAAAATCTGCAAGGAGATTCTTTCCTTTCACATCAAGGATGAAGCTGAGTGTGACCGTATTAGTAAACTGCTAAACTCCGATTATCCATCCCATTCATACCCCATTACCATGCGTGAAGCAAAGCGTATCGGACTTAAAGTTTCCGCGCTCGATCCGAAAGTCAATGACCTTTTGCTGCAACTTAATGGCTTATATTCGGAGATGGCGCAGAAAGCCCTGACCGACTTTAATGAAAGCAATTATCATGATAATGAGATCATCAACATTCACGAGGCCAGCGGTGTGCAAATATATTTTCAGAACGATAAAGATTGGAACTATATCCAGGCCGAGCGTCGTTGGCAGACTTTGAATGATGAAAGTTCCTGGCGCAAGGTCGAGCGAGTCAAGAACAAGAAGGTCAAGTCTGTTCTGCATATCCGCTAGACACTATGGGCAACATATTTATCTGTGCATTCTGTTTGTAAGCTGTTTCCAGCATGTTCGCCAAATAATCGGAACTTGGTTTAGAATCCGCTTAAATTTTTAATTTAGTGGAAAGAGATGATAATGAAACGCTCCCTTATATTTATTGTTGCCTTTCTTTTCGTGATCGGATGCGGTGTTATTCCATCTGGTACAGAAACATTGCCGGGTCCGGTTGGGGTTTCGTCTGATGTTCCGGCAACGGTTTCGCCATCCGTGCCTTCTTCTGAATATGCAGCCTATCTGCCTAACCTCGAGTTAACGCCGGGCGATACTTTGGATGTAACCAACGCCGATATTTGTGTATCAGGCTATTCCGGCAAGGTCCGCAATGTGCCTGCATCTGTTAAGAACCAGGCCTATAGTGAGTATGGCATTGTTTCCCATGCTCCCGGCCAGTATGAAGTGGATCATTTGATCAGTCTCGAGCTGGGTGGTTCCAATTCGATTCGGAATCTCTGGCCCCAAAGTTATACAGGTCCATGGAATGCTCACATCAAGGATAAACTTGAGAATTATCTGCATGACCAGGTTTGCAATGGCAATCTGGATTTGAAGACGGCACAAACAGAGATTGCGACAGATTGGATCACTACTTATATCAAGTATTTTGGTCAACCCTGACCAATCTCGATGATGAGACTTTTCGATGCCGATGAACAGAATATGAAAATTAATAACAGACTAACCAAACTGATCGCTGGACGAATGATCAAGTCATTTAATCTCAAAGGCCAACTCCTTGTCATCGTTTTCGAGGACGGCTCGATCATCAAGATCAAGACTCCACTTTCAGAATTGCCTGCCGAGTTAAAACCATCTGCTATCAAAACCGTGTACCAAAGTGATGATCTATTGCAGATGGAGTTTGAAGACGCTCCAAATGTGCAGATCAAACTTGCGGAGCCGGCTTCGAGCGTCATGTTAAGGGATGGAAAAGGCGTTATGGAATATGCCGATTAATCTGGCGAGATTTCGGGAGATAAAATGTGCAGAAGCATCAAGATATTGCGGAAAGATGATGGGCAGCCTACAGAACAGGAAATCAGTGAAGCCGCGTTGCAATATGTTCGCAAAGTGAGCGGATATCGAAAACCATCAAAGGCGAATCAGGATGCGTTCGATGCAGCGGTGCACGAGATTACGTTGTCAACGCAAAAATTGTTGAGTAGTCTGTCCGCGAAGAAAGATCAGACGCATGAGCGCTTCTGATCCATCTGCGCCTCAAGTCGGCGATCAATTTCTAACAAAACAAGCCTTTGAAAAAATTCAAACCGTTTACGATCACGCCATCGAAAGTGAGATGCTTTTCCAAAATGGCCCTCCGTTCGCAAGTACCCTGCAACGGCTTGTGGAAACATCCGGTACTGATTGCGAACTTAAAGCCGGAGAAATTCTATTTTGTGAAAACGATCCTGCTGATGGCGTTTATTGGATCGAAAGCGGTGCGGTCGCCATCCTGCAAGGTGAACTTGGAACCCCGCGTCTATTAGGCTTTCGTCATCCTGGGCAGGTGGTGGGCGAAATTGCCCTGCTCGAGGATATTCCGCGCACGGCCAGCGTGGCCGCCATTGTGCCAGCACATTTAAAGTCACTGACTCGCGATGAGTTCCACGGGATTCTGCAACGCGTTCCGGGTGTGGGGATTGAGATCATGTGCCTGCTCAGCGCCCGTTTACGCGAGATACAACCTGCAGAATATAGCGCAGGACTGTTCGATCATTTGACCGGGGCATTGTCGCGTCAGGCATTTGACGAACGCTTGCAGGAAGTTATCAAGCGCGCCCACTTATATCGCTATGGTTTCTCACTTTCCTTTCTTGACCTCGATCGCTTCAAAGAAGTTAATGATAATTATGGACATGCGCGCGGCGATCAGATCTTAATTGCTTTCGCACAGCGTGTGATGGCAGAACTGCGTACCACCGACCTGCTCTTTCGCTATGGCGGCGATGAGTTCGTGTTGATCTTGCAGGGAACGGATCCGGTTCGTGGTCAGGCCTTGATTCAACGTCTCATGGAAAAGGCGCGTACAGAACCTGTCATGGGTGAACCGCCGATCTATATTTCATTTAGCGCGGGCGTCGCAAACTTTCCAGAAGACGGTGATATGCCGGAAATATTACTGAAAGCTGCAGATCAGCGGGTCTATCGCGCGAAAAGCAGTGGACGTGGCCGTGTCAGCACTGGATAAGTTCATTCGTTGACGAGTGTGAGTTTAAACAGGGATGGATCAGCTAGGTTCCCCGAGCCATTACCGGGTCCGGGAAAATTTCGTTTTCACATCAACCAACAAAAGTGATGACAAATTTACTTGTCAGGCAGACTTCGCCAGCTTATAATCCGCTAATCTTTTTTTAATTTCTTGGGTATAGGAAATAAGGACTATATGAAGTCGTGTCTGATGTTTTCTGTTGATCGTTCGCAAGCCGATATTTTTTATATCCTTGTTGATGAATCGGATGGGTCCTGCCTTGGTCAGCGTATTTTGGACCGCATCTGCAATCAATCTGACGCTCCCCCTTTTCTCACAAATTCATAATATCCATCGCGTTAGCTTTTGTTCTTCCATAGTTTTATTTTATCTATGAAGGTTGTGCTGGCGACAGGATCAACGGTTGACCTGAAACAGGCTGTTGTCCATTTTTGATTATTTCTATTATTTTCTTTTCCTCGAGGAATATACCCAATGTCCAAATCAGTTCGTTTATTATTTTTGTCTGGCGTTTTGATTTTTTCAATGGTTTTTATTTTGGTTACGCCTGTGTTTGCACTGACTTATCCGGCAGAGATCAACCAAAGCTTTACGCCCATTGCGATTGTCTCGGGCGCCACCTCTGTGCTGAGAATCAGCATTTATAACCCGAATGTCAATCAGCTTACAGCCGCAAGCTGGAGCAATGATTTACAGGGCGTCCAGCCCGGACTTTCGATTACAACCCCGCTTCACGTCACTAATACATGCGGAGGCAGTGTGACGGCAATCGGCGGCGGAGCCTTGGCATCCGGCGGAACAACAATTGCCTTGAGTGGCGGAACCGTTCCTCCGCAGGTGGGTGATGTTCCCGGAAGTTGTTACGTGGAGGTGGATGTTACATCTACTACGCCGGGCAACCTCATCAATACCATCCCGGCTTATGGCGTTGCACCAAGTTACAATGGCGTTGGTTTAACAGCAACTACACTGGATAGCGGCACACCAGTTACGATCCACAATACCACACCAGCCAGCGCCACCTTGAATGTCGTTGGCGTCCAATCGCCTTCGTTAAGTAAAAGTTTTACGCCAAATACAATTTATGTAGGGGCAACCAGTACCCTAACTATCCGTGTTACCAATAATGATACAAAGAACTCCCTCAACCAAACCACACTAACCGATTTTCTTCCCACTGCTGGAAATGGGGATGTGGTGGTGTCCAACCCGGTTACTACAACCTTGACCGGTTGCGGTTCGGCAACATTAACTGACAAGGATGGGAATCCCCTAGTTGGCGGAACCAGCGCCTCGGTGAAGTTGAACAATGCAACCATCTTAAAAAGCTCCACCTGCACTATTACGGTAGTCGTCACTTCGCTTAAACAAGGGAGTTATACCAACACCATTCCTGCCGGACCGGATACCACTAATCCTGGCGCTATTCATACCCAGGAGGGCGTGACCAATGCCAGCCCCGCCAGTGATACTTTGGCCGTTCAGGCGTTCGATATAACAAAGTCATTTACTGCAACCCCCGGATACACTACTCCGACCATTGCGCCCGGTGACACCAACGTGATGACGATTACTATCCATAATGTTGCCACCATTGACTACACGGGAGCAACTCTGGACGACAAGCTGCCGACCGGGCTGCAATATGATACTTCGGCTACTCCATCAATAAATTGCGTTGGAGGTGCCTCTTCTGGAGGGGGAACACTCACTATTTCGTCTCCTACTCCGGATACGCTTAGTTTAACAAGCGGTACTCTCCCGGCCGGCTCCACCTGCACCATAACGGCAACCGTTAAAGCACGCATGGATGCAGCGGAAAAGACGTATACCAATAACATCCCGATTGGGACGCTGCATACTTCCGAGGGCGCTACAAATCATGCCTCAGCCTCGGCTAATTTGAATGTCAAGTCGCTTTGGGTCTCAAAGGATTTTTCGCCAACTACTTTTGCAGCTGGTCAAACATCCACTCTGACGATTCATATTTATAATCCATCCTCCACGGCGTTTACTGGCGCGGGTTTATCTGATACTTTGCCGATTAATCCAAACAGTAATCTGGAATTTACGGGTACACCCGCTACAACTTGCAATCCTGCTTTTCCTGCTACTGCTACAGTTTCCCTTTCCGGCACACCGGCACGAACCGTAAGTTTGACGAATGGCACTGTTCCCGGCGGGTCACTTGGCAGTCCCGGTGAATGCACCATCACGGCTACAGTTACAACAGCCGCCAATGCTCCGGCGGCTTCGTACACGGGCACAAATGCGAACACTATTCCGGCAGGCACATTGACCACTAACGAGGGAGGTACAAATAAATCTCCTGCCACCGCCGATGTTTCAGTAACAACAATCAGTGTTGGCAAGACTTATTCGACCTCACCCGTTTCCTATCCCAATGCCAGTCAACTGACCATTACCATTACGAACCCGGCAACTGGCGGCGCTCTCACAGGGATTCACTTCACCGACACTTTGGATCCTTCCCTGGAAATTGTTGATTCAACATCCACGCCGCCATCTACAAATCCAGCCACAACATGTAATGACACTGCTACCCCAACCCTGACTGCAACAGCAGGTACTCAATCGATAACCCTGACAAATGGTTCACTTGCTGCCGGGTCCAGTAGTTGCACGGTCACTGTTTATGTCAGACCGAAGGTAAGCACTTCAAGCTCAACCGGCAATGGATTCGCAAATACCCTGGGACCTGGTTCGGTGACTACCAATGAGGGTCCAACAAACAGTAATACAACAACTGCTTATTTAAAGGTCAATACCGTCAGTGTTGGCAAAGCCTTTTCCTATTCCAGTTTTGAAGCGGGTCAAACTGATAAACTAACTATTACGTTGACCAATTCCACAGGCTCGGATTTGAACATTACTTCAACAAACCCGTTTTCAGATACTTTACCCACCAGCCCTGATAGCAATTTGGAATTTACCGGGACTCCGACTACGACTTGTTCTAGTACCCCAACAGATGTTTCACTTCCTGGCGCATCACCAACGCGGACAGTTACTTTAACGAACGGCACTATTCCGGCAAACAGCTCTTGCAATATTATTGCTACAGTTACCACCGTCGTGGGTGCAGCTACGAATTCCTACACAAACACCATTCCGGTCGGTGCGCTGATCACAATCGAAGGCCCCAGTAACACTACTGCGGCTACCGCGCCGGTTTCAGTCTATGTCAATGGGGCTGGATTAACCGCCACAAAAACCTTTGACAATAAATCAAATAGCACAATCAGCCCTGGTGGAATATCGACGTTGAAGTTGACGTTCAAAGCGCCTCCAGATACAAGTTTGACCAATTTCTTCTTTATCGATGCTTTGCCCACAAACGCCTCGCCTGTGGGGGCTGTCACAGTTGTCAATGATGCCACTCATATTCCTTCCGCTTCGGGATGTGGCACGTTAGGCGGTGCCTGGCCGCCGGTGAATGGTGCGAATACAATTTCTGCCAGCGGCGGCACCATCAACATTGGCGCTACTTGTACTATTACTGTTTATGTTACGGCCAACACCGGTAGTGGAACCGGTATTCAATATACCAACAGCATTGCCCCTGCCGATATTACCAATACTGAAAACAGAGATATCCCGGCTGGTATAAGCGCTATTCTTACCGTGAAGACGCCCAGCACTTTGACAATGACCAAGGCCTTCTATCCGACAGTGGTCAACCCTGACGGTCTATCCATCCTGAAAATTACCTTGACCAATACCGGCGCATCCAAACTGGTCAATGTGACACTCGATGATATCCTGCCCGGCTCAACTACTGACGGTGTGGTGGTGGCTCCGACTCCGAACGAAAGCACTACCTGTACAGAAACTGGGAATCCTGCCAGCATAACCTTCCCCACATCCCAAACTATTCACGTGGCAAATGGCACTATTCCTGCAAAGGTGGGAGGCGTAAATGGCATTTGTACCATCAATGTGGACGTTAAAGGTACGTCCACCAACGGAACGAGTCCCGCAACTCATCATAATATAATTAATGCAACCGATGTTACGGCCCAAATTGAGGGCGCCTCGTCAACCATGAATGCCAGTGCAAATGCCACGGCAGACCTCACGGTCCGCAACCTGGACCTTGAAGTGGTCAAGGGTTTCGTCCCGCAACTGGTCTATGGCGGCGCGGTCTCAAAAATGAGCATCATCTTGAGAAACCCTAACTCGTCAACAGATCTGACTAACATTCAGTTTACTGACAATATGTGGCTTGATCCGCCAAACCCCGCGGCATATCCTAGCGGCGAGATGATCATTGCCAATCCACCGAACTTTGACCCTTCAGACTGCAACCCTCCCTCAGGGTCTCCTGCGGTAATGAATGGGACTGCGGGAAGCAGTACATTTACATTTAGCGGCGGTTATTTGACTGCAGGGAGTCAGTGTACTTTGACGTTGGATGTGACGATGGTTGTCAACGGCAATCGCACAAATACGATTCCGATAGGAGCGGTCACGACTTTCAATGGGGCCTATAACAGAACCGCGACATCTGCTTCGTTGACCAACCTTGCAGGCGCAAGTATCAGCAAGAGTTTTGCGCCCAATCCAGTATCTGCAGGTTTGGGCAGCTATTCCATTTTGACCCTTACCATCCGCAACACAACCAGCTTGGCATTAACCCAATTGGGGTTGGTGGATGATCTGCCCGCCGGTCTACAGGTGGCAGGTGGTTCCGCGCCCGCCCCAACCAATGCCTGCGGAGGTTCGCTTTCTGCTCCCGCCGGTGCCACGACCATTCAACTTTCAGGCGGTTCTTTACCATTGGGCTTTAGTAACTGCATCATGACGGTTGCCGTGACGGGTGCAAACCCCGGCGTTTATACAAATACGATTCCCACGAGTAATCTTACGGCAAAGGAGAATCCAACTGTCCGCCAACCTGCTGTCGACACGCTGACTTTGACCCCATATAGTCTGGGGAACCGGGTATGGTACGACACGAACAATAATGGCATTCTGGATGCTGGCGAGGTTGGCATCAATGGCGTGACCGTTAATCTTTATCGCGATAACGGAAGTACTCCCGGCGTATACGACTCAAGTGACACATTCGTTGGTACCCAAACTGCCGACTCTAATGGTTACTATCGCTTCGATAATTTAGGAGCCGGTGATTATGTGGTCGTCATCCCCAACTCTAACTTTAACGGTGGAGTCCTTGCAGGTTATCTCAGCAGCGGTACAAGTATGACAGGCACGACTATCAGTGATAGTATCGGCCCCAGCCCGAACAATGATGTAGATAGTGATGATAATGGGGTGACCACCTTTAATAGCATGGCGGTTAACTATGTATCGTCGCAGGTCGTAACACTCGGCCCGGGTAGTAGTGAACCGACTGGCGAAACAGATGTACCAAGTCCTAACCCGGCTGGCGAGGCTGCTGATAACCAGAGCAATCTCACTGTAGATTTTGGATTCTATCGTCTTCAATTGGGCAATCAGATCTATGCAGATAATAATGTAAATGGTACGTATGACACTGGCATCGACTCGCCATTGTCTGGTGCGACAGTACAATTGTTCGCAAGTGACGGTACCACCGAGATCAATGTTGGTCCAGACGGAATTCTAGGTACGTCGGATGATGCTCCGGGCGGTGTGACTACTGGAGGAGCAGGCACTTACCTGTTTAGCGGGTTGCCTCAAGGAAGTTATATTGTAAAGGTGTTATCCACCACCTATCCCAGCACGGTGGATACAGCTAATCCCGCAGATACATCGAACCCGAATGCCAATGCAGATAACAACGATAATGGTGTGGGTATCCTTGGTGGTACTGTATCCAGCAACATTGTTACATTGACCCCTGGCGATCATGGTTCATCGTCGAATAATATAGTCGCTGGTTCCACAGGTACGACAAATAATCCAACAGTTGATTTTGGTTATGTAACATCCTTGAGCAAAACAATAGTGTCCACGAGTGCAGCTCATACGACCGGTACTGATGTGACCATTGGCGAGGTCGTTACTTATGAAGTGGATATGAAAATTCCAGCCGGTGGTTTGAATAATGTTCAACTTATAGATGTCCCGCAAACAGGGTTGGCTTTTGTGGATTGCGTTTCGATTACCATGCCTGCCAATGTGAGCAGCAGTAAATTTGGGACTGGCGGTGCATGTGATACAAGTGATGGAACAACAGTTGGAACAAGTAATCCGCTGATCGAAAATTCTGGCGGGCGCATCACCTTCGATTTCGGTGATATCGCAAATTCCACAGGATCTTCCCAGATCGTAAAAGTCCAATACTCCTTGATCGTTTTGGATGTTGCTGCGAACCAAAATGGCGGCAGCCTGACCAACAACGTGACCTGGAGTTGGACAGGCGGGACTGAAACCACCAGCGCCCCGCTTGTAAAAATCGTTGAACCGAAGATGACGATTGTGAAGAACGCTACGCCCACTTCGGTAGCAGTGGGCGATGTTGTCACATTTACCATTGATGTCGCTCATGCTGCGCAGAGTACGGCAGATGCATTTGATGTCGTTGTAACAGACCAAATCCCCGCCGGTCTTTCATTCGTAACAGGCAGCCTTGTCAACTCAGGTACAGCCACGCTTACGTCATCCAGTTTTGATACATCTACAAATATATTAAGGCTGGCCTGGAATGTATTCCACAAGAACGAGGATGCTCATATTTCCTTCCAGGCGATCTATATAGGGCCGTCACCGGTGATCAATTCTGCAAATGTGGAATGGACCAGTTTGACGATTGATCCGTTCCCGAAGCCTCCACAATTATCGCCCTACAATACAAATGCGACCGCGCGTTGGTATGATCCGACATCCCCGACCAGTGTCAATGGTTACGGCGTAAGTTCTTCCGTAACGATCAATTCCCCTCAAGCGGCTGGTTTGCCCGGAACCGGCTTTAAGCCCGGTGCGATTACGCTCCTTCCGCCCCAGCCTGAGTCGCTATCTTACAATGATCTTGGCGACCTTTGGCTTGAGATCCCGCGTCTAAATGTCAAGATACCGATTATCGGTATTCCTTTAGGCAACGATGGCTCCTGGGATTTGACCTGGCTTGGCGATCAGGCTGGTTATCTGGATGGCACGGCATACCCAACTCATGCAGGTAATTCTGTGCTTACGGCGCACGTTTACATGCCCAATGGACAGCCCGGTCCGTTCATAAATCTTAATAGCCTGCAATGGGGAGATCAGGTCATCGTGCATTTCGCCGGCCAGAGATATGTTTATGAAGTGCGCGAGGATAAAGTTATCTCGCCCCAGGATGTCTCCATCATCAAGCACGAAGAACTTCCGTGGCTGACTCTGTTGACGTGCAAGGATTATGATGCTGCAACCAACACATATTTGCATCGTGTGGCCGTACGGGCCGTGCTTGTAGATGTTGGGTCTGAAACGAGCGGCGGACACTAACCGTTGGACCTTTAGGTAAAAACAGAGCGGACTTCGTAGTCCGCTCTGTTCGTTTATCCAATCGCTTCTTTCAACCTTTTTGCCAGCTTTCCAAAATGGGCGGTGTATCGCATTTCGTCTTTTCTGGGGCGCGGCAAATCTACTTCCAAATCCAGGCGGATGCTGCCGGGACGCTGGGTCAGGACAAGCACGCGATCTGCAAGGATCAAGGCTTCCTCGATGGAATGCGTGACCATGATGACGGTCTTTTGGCGCGCCTGCCAGATGCGCGATAGCTCTGTCCACATACGCTCGCGGGTCAATGCATCCAGTGAACCGAACGGTTCATCGAGGAAGAGAAAGTCCGGGTCGTGGATGAGCGCGCGCGCAATTGCCACGCGTTGCGCCATTCCGCCCGAAAGATCACGCGGCCAATTATCTTCAAAGCCCTGCAGGCCGATCAATTCGATCAAGTCTTGAGCGTGCGCGCGCGCTTCGTTTAGAGACATGCCCTCCAATTCGAGCGGCAACATCATGTTTTGAATGACCGTCCGCCAGGGCATGAGGTTGGCCTGTTGAAAGACCATGCCAATGCGCGGACTATGTCCATCAGCGAAAGTAAAGTTTCCATGTGTGGGACGGATTAAACCAGCCAGGATTCGCAGCAAGGTGCTCTTCCCTGCGCCCGATGGTCCCAGCACGGCGACGAACTCGCGCGCGTGGATGTGGAATGAAACGTCGTCCAACGCGTGGAGCCCGCCGTTGCCGTCAGGGAAGGTAACGCTTAATTTATTGGCGACCAGGATCGGGTCCAGAGAAGATGCGGGCATTTTATCCAACTGAAAATTACGGAATAAAATCATTCGTGAACATTTTGCTCACGTCCAGCGATTTTGTGATCGAACCCATCTTGAACAAAGTGTCATTCATGTTTTGCCAGGCTTGCGGGTCAGACATTCCAGGGCGGTCGGTCTTCCATTCATCGATCGAGCGCATCAAAATTTCCATTTGAACTTTTTTGTCTGCGCCTGCCAGCGTATCCACATACTTTGTGCTGATCGTGTAAGCTTCATCGGGGTTGGCGATGGTGTCGGATAGTCCGTGCAAAAACGCTTTGACAAAACCGCGCACAAGATTTGGGTTTTCAGAAATCGTTTTTTCGTTTGTGATGATCCCATTCGATGCGAGCTTTACATAATCGGCCACCTGCAATTCATTGATGGAATAACCCTGCGCCTTCAATTGCACCGGCTCGTTGGCGGTATAAACAGACGCGGCTTGTTCGCGGTCCGCGGCCAGCGCCGCGACTTGATTGAAACCAATCGAATCAAGCGTCACATCTTTTTCGGTCAGCCCTGCTGAATAAAGCAACGCATCCAGACCGATATAATTCGCGCCGAAGAGTCCGGGCAGACCGATCTTCTTGCCTTTCAAATCGGCAGGCGTTTGAATGTTTTGCGAAGTTTTTGAAACCACAGCCACCGGATATTTTTGATACCAGGCCGCCACATAAACGATCGGCAGTCCCTGCGCACGCGCCAATGGAACCTGCTCGCCGGAAACAACTGCGAATGGAACATTGTTCGCACCGACCAAGGCCACGCCATCCGTCTCGAATTTGTAGTCGAAAGTGATTTCGATTCCGGCGTCCTTGAAATAACCTTTTTCGACTGTGACATAAAATGGCGCGAATTGGATGTTGGCAATGTAGCCCATCGGCAGGCTGATCTGTGCCAGCGCGCCACTCCCCGACTTTGGCGTGCCGCAGGCCGAAAGGCCGAGTGCCAGCCCGATCATGATCAAAACTATTTTCTTTAACATAATGTTCTCCTAAAAATTATTTTTAGTGATTGACCGTCAATTTATTGTCGAGCATGTTCCTGCCAGATCAAAAGTTTTCTTTCCATCCACGCCACGATGCCATACAAACACAGGGCCATTGCTACCAGCGTGAACACTGCTACAAAAACCATCGGCGTATCAAATGTGCCGCGCCCAATGTTGATGAGCACGCCGAGGCCGGAATCCGCGCCGACCAATTCGCCAACCACCGCGCCGATAACGGACAGCGTTGCGCCGATGCGAAGCCCGCCAAAAAAGATCGGCAATGCTGCGGGAATTTCAAGATGGCGAAGAATCTGTCCGCGTGAGGCGTGAAGCGAGCGCATCAGATCGTAATAGGCGGGCGGCACCGCGCGGATTCCTACCACCGTATTGACCAGCACCGGAAAGAAGACGATCAATCCGCAGATCAAGATCTTTGAGAAGATTCCGGGGCCAAACCACAGCACGAGCAGCGGTGCAATTGCAACCAGCGGCACAGCCTGGCTTGCAACAAGGTATGGCGAAAGGATTTGTTCGAGCACGCGCGATTTGGCAAGCATGTAACCGAGAATGGTGGCGAAGATTACGCCTGAAAAAAGTCCAAGCGAAACTTCGAGCAGAGTCGCGCCTGTGTTGCGCGCCAATTCGCCATTGACCAGGGCGCGCAGGAAGCGCGTCCATACATCGGCGGGCGAAGGCAGGATGAAGGCTGGAAGTCCACCGTAACGCGCGATCAGCCACCACGCCAGGATGCCAGCGGCGAGAGAAATCAATCCCAGCCAGCGGCGGGCGCGTTTGGATGTACGTCGAAGTTTGGTAAGAGAGTTCAAATCCATGTTTTTTGTGGCAAATAAAAACGCCTCGCGAGAATCAAGCGCGGGGCGTGGAAGCAGGCCGAAAGTCCGGACTGAGCTGCTTAAATAAATCCCGGAAACAGAATCATTTCCGGGGCGTAAAAGCAAACTCGTCCGAGTGAATCGGCCAAGTCAATCCTTCTTCTATCCAGACTATACTGTCGGCCCCGGAATTGCGCCGGGTCATGCCCTGTTTTCCCAAAGAGGAAAACGTGTTACCCAAAAAAGGCTCGTGGGCTATACCACCGATCGGGAATTGCACCCTGCCCCGAAGGTTGTTATTTGATTGGGGAAGATTATAACGAGGGCTTGTGCCGGAGTCAATTCAAAAATTAAATATTATTCATTATTCGAAAGAATTTCAAGAAGTTGGTTCAGTTGCGGACCGATGCGTTGCAACTCCTGTTTATGAACGGTGGAGAGCTGTTCCAGAAGATTGGAGCCTCGTTCGGTCAGCGTTACATAAACCTGACGATGATCCATTTTCGATTTTTCCCGGGTGACCAGCTTGTCTGCAACCAGGCGATTTACAAGTTCCACCGCGCTGTTGTGCCGTATTTGCAAACGTTGCGCCAGTTCGCCAACCGTAATGCGTTGCCGTAAGGGAAAGCCTTTGATGGCTAGCAAGGCTTGATGTTGATGGGGCATGAGGCCAAGTTCACGCGCGGCATCTTCGCTAAATCGTAGAAATTGGCGGAGTGAATAGCGGAATGCAGCCAATGCCTCGTATTCAGATTGTTTTATGGAAGCCATTTCGTCTCCAATTATCGTTCACGATTGTAGCTTAAAAGGTTTACGATGGCTGGTGTTGAATTATATCGTATTACGATATATAATGGGGTATTCTTTTTAGAGGTAGATCATATGCAAAGAAACAACATACTAACTACCGACCAG
>JAJYOH010000142.1 GCA_021796315.1 Chloroflexota bacterium | reverse complement strand
CACAAGAAAAATTGCCTTGCTATCTTGCCTTCTTTGAATTCGTCCATAACGTCCGGCGTCGCGGCAAGGCTTTGCTTCATTCCTTGCTCGCTATTCTCGTAGCTCCTTGATTTTACTTATGAGCCTTATTCTTTACATTCACCTGAATGATGGCCGTATCCACCCGTTGATCACTACGGACAACCTGCAATTGCACCGCGTATAAACCATCCAAACCGGTAGTGTCCCAGGTCGCCAAAACATTTTCAGTCACAGGAGTCGTTGAATCGCTTCCAACCTGAATCCATTCCTGCGGGTTCAAGCCCTTGCCAACTTGAACGCGATAATGATCGAAATCAGCGCCTGAGGCTGTGCCCTTGATCTGCACCTGGCCATTCACATCCGCGAACATGACGGGTGCGGTGATGTGCACATCCGGGTTGATCTGCGCCGGCTGGATCGCATCGTAGGAGGTTGGCGCGGCGGGGATATTCGCAGACTTGGCCCAGGCTTGCGCTTCAGGCGGAATGGTCATATAAACTTTTTGTTCGACGAGCTGCGGCGGCGTAAAAACAGTGGCAAGATAACCGGTCTCGCGATTGACTTCGTAGGTGTGATACAAGTTGTCAGCCTGGACAGGCTCATTGCCGTTCAAAAAAACTTCACTGACAATGGATGGACAATCACGCGTCGGCAGCAAGCCAGATGGATCGCACACGTTCATGGTGGTCACGCCCGCAGGCGCGGACCAGCCGGTGGCGGGCAGGGATTGGGACGCGAATTGCATCAGGGCGCTCCACAGTCCGTTGGAAAGTTGGGGCGACAGGCGAGGCGCATTCGAAGCGTGAGTACCCGTCCAAACGGCGATGAGACGCGAGGGCGTATAACCCACCGTCCACACATCCAGCCCGTTATTCGTTTGTCCAAGCTTTACAGCGGCAGGCCGCCCGATCTCCAATGGATTCGGGTGTCCAAGACTCGGCCAGCGCGCAGACTCATCGCTCAACACGCTGTTCATCAGATACGCCAGTTGCGGCGTGACGATCGGCTGGGCTTGCGGGTTGCTCCAATCCAGCCACAGCGCATGATCCAGCCCTTCGAGGCGCAGCACGGCTGAAGGTCCGGGCTGACCGTAAAGCGCGCCTTGCGCGGCGAACGCCGAATAAGCAGAGGCGATGTCAAGTAAAGTGGCGTTGCCGTTACTCAATCCAAAAGATGATTCGGTGCGGGCAACGGATTCGCTTCCCATCTGGTTCGCGATGTCCGCCGCCGGAGCAAAGTAATCGTTTGCAATCGCGATCCGGATGCGCATTGGCCCGTGAAATTGTCCATCGAGATTCTGGACATTGCTTGATGATGGAATGTCCCACACCAACGAGGCGGGACTCAGCCCGCGGGCGAAAGCCGTTAGATAGACAAACGGCGCCAGGAGGGACCCGGGATCGTGCGCCGCTAAAAAGGCTGTTTCTTCACCCCTGAGCGTTTCACCGACCGCCGCCAAAATCTGACCGGATTGCGGATCGAGAATCAACGCGCTGGTGGATGGCTCTGAAATCACATCGCTGTTCTGCAAAGGCGGAAGCAAACGCGCCGCATCGCACGGCGTGGATGGAGCAGTTATGCCTTCGAGCCGATCAACATATACAAGGCTGGTACACGCTGCCTGTTGTTGAAGATCGTAATCAAGTGTCGTGACGACGCGCAGTCCGCCGCGCTCGACGCGTTCACGCGTGAATTGTTTATCCAGTTGATCGAGCGCAAGGTTGACGAAGGCCGGCGCGAGATTCCCCTCTCCCAATGTTGGGAGAGGGGCCAGGGGTGAGGGGCTATTGGCAAGCACATCTTCGGCTTCTTGATTGCTAATTAATTTCAGGGCTTGCATCAATTGAACCGTGTCACGCCCGCGTTGCAGCGCGACATCTTTTGCATCGAATGGATTCAGGCTTGGCGATTGGCTGACTGCCGCCAATACTGCTGACTCAGCAGGCGTCAGCTCGGAGGCGGATTTTCCAAAATAGAGTTGCGCCGCGGCATCCACGCCAAAGGCATAGCGACCATAATCCGCCGAATTGAGATACCACTCAAGGATTTGCGTGCGTCCGTATTTGGCAGTGATCTGCGCCGCAAGAATCCGTTCTCGCAATGCCCGCCGAAGCGAGGGCGGTTCTTTATAAAGCAATAAGTCTGATACAAGTTTTTCCGCAATCGTCGGATGATTTTCGGGATCCTGCCAGCCGCTTAAAGAATATCCGCCATTCGAGTAGAAACTGGGATCGGATACCGCAACCGTGGCTTTTGCCAGGAAATCAGGCAGGTGTTGTGGAATCTGTGCATTCAGAGAGACGTAACGCCGCGGCAATTCAGTTGGAGCAAAGGTAAATAGCAACTTTTGTCCGGTGCGATCATAAACGCGCGTGGGTTGCAGCAAAGTCCCATCGGGCGGATAAAGCAAGGCAGGCAGAAGTTCCACATTGGGCAAATCGCGCGTCAGGTCGGCATACGTCAACGCAGTGAAAAGTATGAGGACTGCCAGCGCCAGGGAAACAGCAATCCCAAATCCAATCCCTCCGATCTGGGAACGCCTTTCGCGCGCGCGTCGTTGATCCATGGCGCGGGCATGGCGTTTGCGGAGGATGGATGCGGTTCGAGACATGGATGGAATTAAACCACGAAAGATAAAAGATTGCGGTTAATCATTCACCAGGTCTGACAGCCAGTCCATAAAATGGCCGGATGAGCTGGATGTGATGTCACTTTGAATTTCCCCGTTTTGACCATTGACCAAAACAAGATGGCTTCTGCCATCGGTCCATATTTCAGTGAGCCAGACCGGAAGCAGATTAAGCCTGAACGCATCCACCGTCATTTTCGCGGACGAGGCCGAGATCAAACTGGTCAAGTTCAACCGGCCCACCATCTCCCGTTTGATGCGATCAAAAGTCCGGCTGCGCGCGTCGAGCGAGGCGTCAGCCATGGCTATATCATAAAGTTCGGCGGGCCAATTGGAGAGATAACGCGGATCGTAAGCTGTGACGGTTTTCAAGTCAAAGGTTGGAATGAGTTTAACAAACGGAGCCGACGACTTGCGGCTGGCAGGGATCGGAAAATCGTTGACCAGCAGTGGATACGTATCGTTGACGCGTATCACTTTGCGCTGATTGCGTCCAAAATTAATTTCATCCTCCGCAACTATTTCACCGGTGTAATCGATCGTGCCGCCCAGATCGAATGTCCAAAGCGGAAGATAAAGTCCGCGCGGCAGGTCTACTTTTTTTTCAGGCTTGATCTTGTTTTGCTCGACCCAATTCACGAGAAACTGAACAGCTTGTTTTTGATCGAAGGCGTGAGGAATGATTCCATCCGGTGCGATCAAGTCTTTCGTTTTTTCAAGATTGACCACGTGCGGAGATCCGCAATAAACGCAGGTTGCAGAAAGTTGATCTGGGGGCAGAATGAATTCCGCGCCGCATCCCTGACAATGGACCGCCTGCCCGGCCAAAGGTTTGTCGTGTCCACGGGCGGTCGCCATCGCCACGATAAAATCCTTTTCATTCGCCCCGTTCGGATTTGCCGCGAGCGTTTGATTGCGTGAGCAATAATCGCATACCAGCGATTCGCCATCCGGCGAGAACGACATGCGCCCGCCGCATTTTGGACACATAAATCTTTGAGAGTCTGCCTGACGCAATCCTTCCGGCGCAGGCGGCAGCTGATCGGGATCGACGATTTCGTCCGGCTTGAGTTTTCCATCCAAAATTGCCAGCGCCCGTCTCGCGCGCGCATGTTGTAGATCATTCGAAAGGCAATTTTCGATCGCTTTGCGTTTTTCAGTCGGATCGTCCACAACCTGGCTTATCCAGAACCAGGCTTCAGCCATCACATCATGGTCGCTGCTCATGTAAGTGGCGCGGTCAAGATAACGGCGTGCGGCTTCCTTGTTGCCAGCCCTGGCTTCGACGATCCCGCTGCGAAGCAGTTCCTTGCTATAGTCGTCGATCATTGCATTCTCCTGCGAACCAATGCGTCGGTCATCCTGGCAACACGCGCCATATATTCCACGTCATGCACACGGACGATGTCCGCGCCGCGCGCGATGCCAACAGCAATCGTTGCGGCTGTCCCTTCGATGCGCTGATCGGCGGGCAGGTCGAGGGTATAGCCGATAAAGGATTTGCGCGAAGGGCCGAGCAAAACGGGAAAGCCCAGGGCGCGGATCTCGTCGAGGCGGTTGATCAATTCCAGATTATGTTCAACTTTTTTACCGAACCCAATTCCCGGGTCCAGGATGATGCGTTCATCTTCAATGCCCGCCCGGCGCGCAAGCGTCACACTCTCCATCAATTCGCGCTTCACGTCGTCGATCAAATCCGAATATTCCGCGCCGATGTAGGCGTTGCCCAAATTCGTTCGCACCTCGACGCTGGCCGGGTTGCTGCGATTGTGCATCAATATGATCGGACACTTTTTTTTCGCAACGACATTTTTCAATTCGGGATCGGCGCGCAAAGCCCACACATCGTTGACAATGTGCGCGCCGGAATTTAAAGCCTCTTCAGCGATGACAGCTTTATAAGTATCGATTGAAATTAAAGTATCGGGGAATTCTTTTGCGAGCGCCCTGATGACGGGGATGACACGCCGCCTCTCTTCCTCGACTTCAACCGGCTCTGACCCCGGACGGGTTGATTCGCCGCCGACATCCAACACCGCCGCCCCCGCGCTGACGAATCGCCGCGCCTGTTCAATAGCATTCCCCTCTCCCAAATTTGGGAGAGGGGGTAGGGGTGAGGGCGGTAATAACCCATCGCCCGAAAAACTATCCGGCGTTACGTTGAGGATGCCCATCACATACGTGCGGCTTCCCCAATCGAAAGTATGGCCTGAAACTTTTAGTGGTTTCATGAAATCATCACGTCATTGCGAGCGAGTGGAACGAGCGAAGCAATCTTTTATTTATGTGGAGATTGCTCACCTGCACCGCAAGTGCAGGTGCAGGTGTACGATCACTTGGTTCGCTGCTCAACCAGCGCGGCTCGCACGTGTGCCTGCGCACAGTGCAGGCCATGACATTTTTTATTTTCATGCAATCTGATCGAGTGGACGCGACAGCCAGGCCTCGGCTTCACCTAAATCGGTAAATATTTTCATGGCTGCCGCAGCTTCGGGCAAAGCCAGCGCGGCGACTTTGCGGATCGCATCGGCCACTTTTTCATCCACCACAACAACCGCCAGGCGGATATTGCGCGCAGACGGATCGCTGTTCACTTCAACCGCGGCATTGATCGCCGCTTCGGGGATTTGTTTGACGGCGCGCAGGTCATATAAATTACGCGTCAGGCGATCAGCGTTCAGCAAATGATCGAGCGAAAACTCACGCCATGATTTGAGTGTGGCATCGGAAAGGTCTGTAAAAGTGAGATTCATGCCCCCATCTGCGCGGCGGACAACGGTCATACCGACGCCGGGCTTGGGCGTCCAGTTAAGCGGTTTGGTTTGTGTCATGGGAATACCTCCGGGAAATCAACACGATTATAAACGGGTCTTCACCGAATGGAAGCAATAAATTGATCGGCGAGATTTTGATCCCAGGTATTTCTATTGCCCTGTATCATGAGGATCGCTGCGCCGTTGTTGCCTTTGAAAATAGCGATCAACTGCCGGAGCACATAACCCTGACTGCTGTCGCTTTCCTGGATAGTGACAGTGGTCTTTTCACCGCGGATGGTGGTTACATAGCTGTCAACAACTTTCATGTTGTTCCCGCTTTGCCCGGATTGTTGTTCCAGCGTGCGCTGCATTTGCGCGGGGTCAGGCGCGGCGACTCCGTTCATTTGCATCAACATGATCATCTCGTCGGTCTGTCCATTGGACGGAGCCAGGATCACGGTGTCATAATTGAGCAGGGACATCGCCATGCTCGCTTTATATCCTGCAGGAATATCGAACTGCGCGATCTTTCCGCTAATCTTTGCCACGTCGGTTGGGTCGGTCTTGAAGGATTGTGTGACGCGCGTTCCAAATTCGCGCACGACAAAAAATCCGGCGACAGCGGCGCACAAACACAACACGCCGACAATGGCGATTCCGATCAACAAATTTCTGTTACCGTTATTGTTGCCGTTCATAGATGTCCATCCTTTTCGTCATGCTTTTTGGCAGCTTTATAGATCGCAACCAGGGCATTATCCGGCGTGCCCGATAATTTCACATTAGGCGATAAACCAAAACGGGTATAAAAAGAAATAAGGATGTATGCCGCCAATTGTTCGCGGTTGGGCAATTGATAACGGCGCAGAAGGAATTCTTCGATCAGGTCAATATCCTGCTCGGTCAGGCGCTCCACGGGAAAACCTTCGGGGACTTCAGTGTATGTAAACAAGGACACCAGTTCAGTCTCCCGCAGCGACCGGCTATCGGTCAACTCGTTAACGGGGCGGTCATAAACCACCAGAGTCCCAGCTGCCAGGTCGCCCAGGCGGCGCGAGTTCTCGTTGATGAACATCGTCACCACGCCGACGCCATAAGCCGCCGGGAGCAGGTCGATCATCCGCACCAGGTTGCGGATCACAACCTCGGCAACGGTGACCGGCGTCCCGTCGAGGCGAATGACGCGCAGGCCTATCCAGCGTTTGCCGGGAGTCTGCCCATTCCACATGATCTCGAAAAAAATATAGTATCCCCAGAAAAATATAAAGCTGATCAGTGTGACGATTCCCAGGAACCAATATCCTGCACTGGAGCTAAATAAAGAGTCAGCGGAAGCCGATCTAAAAACCAGCCACAACAACGTTCCCAAAATGACAACCTGCAAAAACAAGATTGCCAACGTATCCACCAATGCGGCCAGAAAACGCGAGCCAATGCCCGCCACGTCATAATCGAAGCTGACGTTTTCGGGAGTGTCAATTTTGAGAGTGGCAGAGTTATTGGTCATGGGTATAATTGCTTGATTGATGTTTGGCGGCGGGGATTTTTATCCATCCCCAGGAAAAGAGAAATGAATTCGAACGAATTTTACCAGTCTCGCAAGCAGGAATGGGAACTCTTAAGCAAATTGGTGGAGCGCGCCCAGCAGGACACGCGCCGCCTCTCACCCGAAGACATCGAGCGGCTCGCCAGCCTGTACCGTGCCGCCAGCTCGGACCTGGCCCTCGCCAAACGCGACTTTCCACGCCACCAGACCACCCAATATTTAAATCATCTTGTGGCGCGCGCTCACGCCATTTTATATCAGGGTGAGCCGCTGGCATTTAATCGCATCAGCAATTTTGTCACCAGCGGATTCCCGCGTCTGTTCCGCGAGACTTTTATCTTCACCTTCATGGCTTTCCTGATGGTCGCTCTCCCGGCGCTGGCAGCGGGGATCAGCACCGCGGTTTCGCCAGAGTCGGCAGCCTGGATGCTCCCAGCCAGCGTTCAGGATTTGATCCCGATCATTCAGGACAAGAAATTGTGGGTTGACATGCCAATCCAACAACGCCCCTACATGTCGGCCTTTATCATGCAGAATAATATCCGCGTTTCGATCATGGCTTTCGGCAGCGGTCTGACCGGCGGATTATTGACACTGTGGGTGCTGGTTGAAAATGGTTTGATCCTCGGCGGGCTTTTGGGATTGACCAGCTATTACGGCATCGGCACAGACCTGGCGACCTTCGTCATCGGCCACGGCGTGATCGAGTTGAGCGTGATCTTTATGGCGGGCGGATCAGGCTTGATGTTAGGCTGGGCGATCCTTCACCCGGGTCTGATGCGGCGGCGGGACGCGCTGGCGCTGGCTGCGCAAAAATCCGTGAGATTATTGGGCGGGGCAGTTCCATTTTTGATCATCGCCGGACTCATCGAGGGATTTATTTCACCGTCCACGACGATTGTCTGGCCGATCAAATGGGCCGTGGGAATCGGCAGTGGAATTTTGTTGTACGGTTATTTATTTCTGGCGGGGCATGAGAAGAAAAAGAAATGGGAATAGGTTAGAACACAAGTCATCCTGAAATGGAGTTGAGAAATGAAACAACACGAAGCTGTTATTCAAGTTCTTGAAAAATTCGGTGGTAAGGCGACCCTAGCTCAACTTTACACTGAAGTGATGAAGATCGAAGATTGCAAGTGGGAAACAAAGACCCCATTTGCTTCAATCCGACGTATTGTGCAAACTCGCCCTGAAATCTTTAAAGTTCGTCCGGGGCTTTGGGCATTAGAAATTTATCGAAAAGGACTAGGGTTGGAAAAATCTCGCGAAGCATCAAAAGAATCGCAAGCAGAAACTCACTCATATTACCAAGGCATCTTGATTAGTATTGGAAACCTGAAAGGCTTTCAAACTTTTTCACCCCAACAGGATAAAAACAAGATTTTTATAAATAAACCCTTGAAAGAAATAAGAAGTTTACAAGAAGTCCCGTCTTTTTCACATGAGACGCTGGTAAAAAGAAGTGAATCGGTCGACGTGATTTGGTTCAACGAACGTCTTATGCCAAACAGTTTTTTTGAAGTCGAATACTCAACTGAAATACAAAACTCTTTGGGAAAGTTCTGCGACTTGCAGGATTTTTATACAAGGATGTTTATCGTTGCAGATAAAAACAGACGCGGGGAGTTTGAACAGAAACTTAAATACAAATCATTTCATGATGTAGTAAATAGAGTTAAATTTCTCGATTATGAATCGCTCGCTAAACAATATGAAATTGAAGTGATTCGAGCTAGTCAAGAACAACTGCTCTAGTTTTGAAAAACAATTACAACTGTGTTCTCCCCTTCAACTCCAAATAACGATTGATAACCGCCAGCGATAATTGATTCGCTGGCACATCCAACGTCAGCACGCCGCGCTTGTGCAAAGTATCCAGGATCACACGGCGCTCATCCAGCATTTGCGAAGCGCTCACACGCTGATAAGCCGACAAAGAATCGTGCGGCTGTTGCCTGGCCGCGGCATGAACATCCGGGTCGCTGATCGTCACCACCAGCGGCAGACTCGAACGCGCCAGCAATGAAACCTGCGCCACCAATGAGTCCATGCTTGCACCGCTGCTCAGGTCAGTAAAGATCACCACCAACGCGCGGCGGCGTTGTTTGATCGCCAGATACGTCAGCGCCTTGCGATAATTCGGCTCGATCTGCTGCGCTTCCACACCGTACAAAACTTCCAGCATTCGATAAAACTGTCCGCGCCCCTGACGCGGCGCGAGATAATGACTCACATCATCCGCGAAACTCATCACGCCCACGCGGTCGCCCTTGCCCGTCGCCACGTATCCCAAAAACAAAACCGCGTTCACCGCATAATCCAGTTTGGCAATATCCGCCACTGGAGTTTGCATCATGCGGCCTGTGTCGAGCACCGCGATCACGGTCTGGCTTCGTTCGGTCTGATATTGCACCGTCACCGGTTTATGTCTGCGCGCGGTGGCCTTCCAATTGATGCGGCGATATTCATCGTCCGGCAGATATTCGCGCAGGCGCTCGAACTCCGTGCCTTCGCCGAACATGCGCGTCGTCCGCAGGCCGATCTCCTGCAAACGATTGCGGCGCAGCAAAAGATCGTACATGCGCACATCCAAAAGATTCGGGTACACCTTCACCGGCCCGGCGGCTTTGATCTGTCCCTGCCTTTGAACAAGTCCCAGCGGGCCAAGCCAGCGCAGCGTGATATTTCCAAATTGATAATCGCCGCGCCGCAACGGCTGGACATGATAGACACCCTGCCACGAATCCAACGGCGGGACTTCACCATCCATCAGACGCGTTTCGATCTTGAACGCCTCCGGCGCTTCATCCCGGACCCAGAGGCGGGTGCCGCGTCGAGCGCGGTTTCTCACGCTGACGGTGATCGGGTTCTCAACGCCCAGAGATAATTTGGTGTCGTGAGTCCGCTCCACGTCAAAACGATCGATGCGTCCAGCCAGCCGCCAGTCCATAAAAAATAAAACCAGCATGAGGGCGACATAAATCCAGCCGACCCATTCGATGCCATGCACCCATGTACCGAGTGCAATGATCGGAGCGGCGAGGAGAACGATGAGAATTCCGCGAAGAGTAGGAATCATAATTTTCATCCTTGCGAAGGTTTTAAACCTTCGCAAGGTTTGTTTTATCTTGGGACTTCTACCTGTGCGAGCAAACGCTGAATGACCGTGTCTGCATTCAGACCTTCGATCTCAGCTTCGGGCTTAAGCAAAATACGATGGCGGAACACAGCCGGGACAACATACTTGACATCATCGGGCGTGACGAAATCTCGTCCGTGCATGGCCGCGTAGGTTTTCGAAGCCAGCAGGACGTGAGTCGCGGCCCGGGCGCTGGCCCCCAGCACGAGGTCCGGCGAGCGGCGGCTGACGGCGTTGATGTTGGCAATGTATTTCAGAATCCCATCTTCGACCGTGACCTGCTGCATCAGCTTGCGAATGTCCATCACGTTTTTTGCAGAAATTATTTTTCCCAGGCCCGCGCTATCAAGATCGTGAGCGTCGAAGCCCTGATGGTAACGGCGCAAAATTTCCACTTCGACCTCGACCGGTGAATAAGGCACGAGCACCTTGAACATGAAGCGGTCGAGCTGCGCTTCGGGCAGCGGATACGTGCCTTCGTATTCGATCGGGTTTTGCGTGGCAATGACCATGAAGGGCAGATCGAGCAGATGGCGCTCGCCTTCGAGGTTGACCTGTTTCTCTTCCATGGCTTCGAGCAACGCCGATTGCGTTTTTGCCGGGGCGCGGTTGATCTCGTCGGCCAATAAAAGTTGCGTAAAGATCGGACCTTTTTTCAAATGAAAACTGGATGTGTTCATGTCGAACACGCTGGTGCCGAGAATGTCGGACGGCATCAGGTCGGGCGTGAATTGCACGCGCGTGAATTGCGCCTGCACCATATACGACAAGGTTTTCGCCATCAATGTTTTGGCGGTGCCGGGCACGCCTTCGAGCAGAACATGTCCGCCGCTGAAGAGAGCCACAACCAAAAGCTCGAATGGATCTTCGAGACCGACCAGCACTTTGCCGGATTCGGCGCGTAATTTTTCAAAAACAGGTTTGAGGTCAGCAATGTTCATAATAGATTCTCCTAATTTCAGATACTGAGTGCATCGGGTCTCGATACGGCGGCGGTGGTTGAGTAGCGCCCTGTGCGTATCGAAACCACGCCGCCTACTCGACCACCATCGCAATGACGTTAAACTAATCTTTCATCCATTCCGACGCATCCGAGGCCAGTTCGACCATTTCGGTTTCACTGA
>JAJYOH010000141.1 GCA_021796315.1 Chloroflexota bacterium | reverse complement strand
ACCACGACTGCCGGCGTGGCCGCCTTGTTCCCGCCCAAAAGTATGCGCGGCATGAAACGCGAGATCATCGAGCCGCTTGCCGGAATGACCGCTGTGGTGGTCGAATTGAATGCCCTTCCTGTTTCGCGCAGCATGTTAAAATTTTTCCTGTCGCCATTTTTCTTCAAAGATAAAACACCGCATCTTGTGATCCTGGTCCAAAACTGGATGGGCTTCAGTACCGAGATGGATAGTATGCGTACCAGCGACAATCAATCCATACACCAAAGATCGATAACAAATCAGTCCATTCTCTCGCGCTTGCCGAAAAAATGAATATTTACTTTGCATGTTCGATCACAGGCGGACGCCAGTACGAGCGCGTCTATCAGGACCTGACAGCGGCCCTGCTTGCGGACGGCCACACTGTTCCGACGGCGCATCTGGCCGACTCGAACGTCATGGCGGTGGAAGCAGCCGTCTCGGCACGCGAGGTCTACGAACGCGACCTGATCTGGATCCGCGCGGCAGACGCGTTGATCGCAGAGGTCAGCGTGCCATCGCATGGTGTGGGATATGAAATTGGTTTCGCATTGAATGCGGGTAAACCGGTCTTATGTCTGTGTCAAGCAGGACGAAAAATCTCGAAGATGATCAGCGGTAATACGCATCCGAATTTGAGGCTTGTGGTTTATAGAGATTCACAAAATGCAGTTTCGATCGCAAGGAATTTTTTGGCTGATGTGAAGTAACAAACAAAGCAAAGGCACAAAAAGTCTGGTATCAATTCTTCCAGACCCGGTGGCAGCAAACTCATCTGCTCCATGCTGTACCGTTTGAAGATGAGTTGTCCATTTTGTGTCAAGTCAGAATTTTTCCAATCACACCATATCCGCATGTGGCTGCTTGCGGACTCCCCAAAATAGATGATGGATGAGCAAGCAGCCAGAACAGAAAGGTTTTACTTGAAAATTACGAAGATGGAAATGATTGCAAGTTGGGCCAGTGGGTAATAACTGGCTTGATCGAACAACCTGGCAGCCAGTCCTCCTTCCTGAAGTTGGTATAGTCGAAAACCCTGCTTTAAGAGCAGAAGATAGCCGATGGCGGCGCTTGCAATCAGGTAGGGTAGACCCAAATTTATGGGAGAAATCAATGGCAGGAACATGCTGATCAGCACCGTAAGCCCCAGCGAGATAATGACGATCAGCCCCGCCTTTTGGGTGCCAAAGTGAATGGGAATTGTTTTGGCGCCGACACGCTTGTCTTCAACGGTATCGTTCCAGTCCGCCGGGACGTTTTGGCCTCCGATTTCCCAAAAGAATACCCAGGTAAATATCAGTAACAGGAGATATGGCGAGGGGCTGCGGTCTACAACAAAAATAGCAGCAATGGGTCCACTGGACTTGACAAGCCCGCTTACCAATGTCCGCAGGTAAGTGACCTTGAATAGCAGACAATAAACAACTTCCAGAATGGCGGCGGCAACCAAAATAATGACGATCACCGGGTTGAGCAGGTAAGAACCAATGAGCGCCAATGCAAACCAGCCAGCAAACCAGAGCAATGCGTCACGGTAACTCAGCGCGTTCTGCGCCAGTGGATAGCGCAGATCAGACGCTTCGACGGAATAACCAGCGTTGATGCCGCCCGCAAATTTTTCCCTATCTCCAGCAATGCCAACGAGATCGTTTAGGGTGTATGTCGCCGTATAAGCGGCAAAGGCGGTGAACAGCGATAGCAGAATGATCTGCCATTGGGGGAAATTGCCCAGCCACAGCAATGCGCAAAAACCAGGAGTAGCTAGATCTAAAATCCCGTGCGTGGTTCTGGAAAGTGCAAAAAATCTTTTCATACACTATATCTCCGTGCGGAAATTAACTCTTCTTGATGAAATGCACCATATAGTTTACATCCTCTTTGCCCGCGGCAATTTTGAACGTGCCAGTGAGTGGGTTATACATCAGGCTGGAAAGCCTTGAAAATTCAAGCCCGTTTTCCTGCGCCCAGTTCTTCAGTTCCTGAGGCTGAATCAATTTTTGGTATGTGTGCGTGCCCCTGGGCAGAAGGCGCAATATATATTCGCCGCCTATGATGGCGAACAGGAATGCTTTCGGCCTGCGGTTGATCGTCGAGAAAATGGCGCGCCCGCCCGGTTTCAACGCCTGCGCACAAGCCGCCACAATTTTGCCCGGCTCCGGTACATGCTCCAGCATTTCCATGCACGTCACAACGTCAAAACTGCCCGCGTGTTTTCGAGCAATCTCGTCGACGCTTTCATAGTGGTAATCTATTTGCAGTCCCTGCTTCTGGGCGTGCTGCCTGGCAACTTCGATAGATGCCTGGGACAAATCAATACCCATCACCTGCGCGCCGGTTTTGGCAAGTGCCTCCGACAAGATACCGCCCCCGCAGCCCACATCCAGTATTTTCGGATCGCGCACAGTGAGCTTTTCCATAATGAAGTTCGTACGCAGAGGGTTGATAGTGTGGAGGGTTCCCATCTCTCCTTTTGGATCCCACCAGATTTGGGACACTCTGTCGAACTTGTCTATTTCTTTGTTGTCGACATTTTCAAATGATTTCATGTTTTACACTGATCCATTCTTCCAATAGTTTGACAGCGGATTCGATTTCGTCCGCATTTACATCGTTCACAAAAACACATCTTCCTATGCCGTGCGGCAATGGAACTCTTTGCAGTCCATTGCGGTGATAGGTGCGCTCTTCCAAAGACTGCCAGAGCAGGCAGGGATCGAGAATGGTCGTGTCCAGTATAATACCCAGCTTGGTGATCAGGTGAAATATTCTGTTTGTGTCTTCTTCCGATAATAAGTTCCGCGCCCTGGCGATTAGCGCTGAGATGACAATATCGAGTAAAACCGCCTCGCCGTGGAGTAAATGGGCTTCATGATGGGTTTCCAGCCCGTAACTAAATGTATGTCCAAAATCCACCTTGCGCGCCAAATCTTCTTCGAATAAATTCGGCTGTAATTCCTCCAGCATCCCGCCAATTGCGCGGTCAAGGATCGAGCCGCCTTCATCATCCTGGAAATGGGTGTCAACGCTTCGCGCTCCGTGCGCTTCCAGCAGGCAGAACAGCCCCGCGTCTTTAATGATGGCTAATTTGATAATCTCGCATATCCCATTCAGGATATGGCGTTTTGGCAGGGTTTTCAGGAAGGCTTTATCCAGCAAAATCTTTTGTGGGGGAGTAAACACCCCAAGACGATTTTTGTTGCCGTTGAAGTTGACGCCGGTCTTGATCCCTATCGAAGCGTCAACATATCCCATCAGGGTTGTAGGAACTTTGATGTGCGGCACGCCCCGGCGGTAACTGCCAGCTACAAAGCCAACCACATCAGTTAGAACGCCTCCGCCAATGGCGATAATTGGCTCGTCCCTGCGGTGGATGGGAAAGGAATCCAGTTCCCGCACGGTGGAAAGGTAATTTTCCATGGTTTTATTTTCCTCCCCGCCAGGAAAGGTAATGATTTTTGCCTCGACCTGGTGATGTGAAAAATAACTTCGTATTTCAGCGGAGTAAATCCTTTCGACATTGCTGTCCACCACAACAAACCTGCGGCCATTTTCAATTCTTCCCACGGACAGCAGCGCCGGGTTCTGGGGGTGGAAGAGATTGGGAGCGTTGACTACCTCATATTCAATTGTGTGCTGATAGGCGACACGCCGTATGGTCGCTCTGTCTGTCATACGACCTGCCGCCAGTTGGACTTGGCATCCAACACTCTCCTGGCAACATCCTGTGCGAGTTCCAGGCTGTGATTTTTATAATTGCCGCATTGCTGAATGTTAGCATAGGGCACTTCGCTGGCGTTCAAAATATCGGTCAAGATGCGTTCGTACACACTGCAAATTTTTTCCGCATTGCCTTCGTTATACAGAACAAGGTAGAAGCCCGTCTGGCATCCCATCAACCCCACGGAGAGAAAATTCCCCGGCATATATTTTTGAAACCCCGCCAGCAAAAAATGCTCGAAGGAATGCATTTCCGTAGAGGATAAAAAATTCGTGTTGGGCCGGTTGATGCGCAGGTCAACACAGTAAACCACATCGCCCTTTGCGCCTTCCGTAAAGGAGCGCAGTTTCACATGGGGGGCTTTCAATAATCTGTGATCAAGTTCCCCGACTGTGCTGACATCCCAGCCCAGTTGTTTAACGTCTACCATAAATCTCTCCTGTTTCTGAATTCAGCAAATCACGGTTTTGCTTCAACCTATTCTTCACTTCCCGTCATTGCGAGCGTTCTTTGCGAAGCAATCTCCCCTCACAGCAAGGGATTTGCCAATGACAACCGGGATGGCTTCGTCGGGGAGAGCGCCCTCCTCGCAATGACGGTGGAATCTGTGATTTACTGAAATTGTTTCAACTGGATGTACCTACACAAATTGTGACAAATGCCTGAAACTGTCGTTCAACGCCTTTTCCCATGACTGAACATGGTGATACAACTCAACAGACGCGTACCCGGAAAATCCATTATCCGTTAAAGCCTTGAAACTGGCGGCAAAATCAAGTGTACCTTCGCCCGGAATTTCGTGGAAGTGGACAATGCCTGTCAGGGTATTTGCAACCATCTTATCCACTAGCAATTTGCCGTCTGTGTATTTTGCGCTCCGCAAATAAATAAGGATGGGTCCTGCTCTTTCCAACACATCATAGCTCAGTCCCGGCACCGAAATCAAATAGGTGAAAATTTCGTCGTCAAAGGGGGTTGAGCCTGCGAATAGTCCATTGTAGTCCACATAGATTGGCATCCGCGCAATGTTGACGGAGTTCAGGATGGATTCGGTGCACTTTTCCTGCTCCCTGCCGGGTTTTTCATCATAAAAATAGATTGGATGGTCTCTGTCCACCAGCAAATAATCTGCATATTCGGGGAAGTAAATCAGGTAGCTGGCGAAGTCCAGGTCGAGAGTCAGATTCTCTGCCATCTTCACAATTTTCAGGTTATACCCTTCCTGGGCATCGGAAACGTGCAGATAACGTGTGTATGGAGCGGCTTGCGCCAGGGCAGAGACATAATCCTTTTCCGAACAATACATGTGGCATATATCCAAATGTAATTGGAACTTGGGCGAATTGACTTCATTGACGAGACTCAAGCCCTGTTCCACTGTTTCAATGAACATCCCCGGCTCCGGCTCAATCAGAAGGGTGATGTCTTCGTCGTCCCTGACCGCTCGCAAACATTGATGGATGCTGTCCACCAGCAGTTCGCGCGGGTTGACCGATGGGTTCGTCACGTGTTCATCCCGGATGAAGCCGCTTCCAAACGTGACGAGTGAAACGCCCAATTTACGGGCGACATCAATCCCGCGCCGCACCAGGTTGATGCGGCGTTTTCTGCCAGCCAGGTCGGGACTCATCAGCGAGGGTTCATGCGGCCTGGATGGCGTGAAAAAATGCGAAGCGGTTGCCACACAAGCAGGTTTTACATCAACGGTCTCAAATCGTTTATTGATCGCTGCAATATATTCATCGGTAATTTCAAATGGATTGAACTGGTCTCGATGAAATGAAAGTTCAATTCCCGGGTAACCTGCTTTATCGACAACGCCAATGGAATCCAAAAAATCCAGGTTGGTCAAACCAAAAGTGCTGTAACTTAGTCTTATCATTGTTGCTGCTCCAATATCAATCTCAGCTTGCTTTGCTGTCGCAACAGGCAATCAGGCATTATAAGCAAACCAATTCATTCAGACAGTGGCAAAAGGCAGCTGGCTGACGGCTTTTGGTGGGAGTTTTTCGGCATTGCCTGCTTGGCAGTTTGCGATTTTACCACGCAGTAGGTGGGAATCGCCTGGACACTTGCACAGGAGTGACTTTTGGGATGGAGTGAACGTCGCTTCGCTGGGATTGATGCTGGGCGTCACGCTTCAGCTCTCGACGACCGCCATCGTTGATCCGCTCATTATTGGGATTGCGCTTGTGAGTCTCATGCTGTTGCTGCGCTTCAGGGCATTTCGCTCTGGTTGTTGCAGCGAAGGCTCAATTAGTTTTTGATTTTGAATCCGGCTTTATCGCGTATAACTCGAGGAAAAAGAAGGCAACGGACAAAATGAAATTCGTAGCCATGGCATGAGAGGCGTGGTCATCCTGAAAACCGGAAAGGACGAAGAACAATCCGCCGCCCGCGGCAAATACAACCGAAAGGAAACTCAACACACCCAAAATTTGGACGCTCCTGGTTTTGGTCCTGAGCGCCAGGATCAAATTTATCACAGAGAAGATCACGAGCCAGCCTCCGAGGCCCGCGTGGAGCAATACCACAACACCGACTTGATCAAGTGCGGCTCGAAAAGCTTCGAATGAAAAATTGAACGAGGGGATTGAAGGAGGATTGGCCATGATGGTTGCTATCCCGAATTCATACTGCAGGAAAAGCAACACGAGCATGACCACAGCTGTGATCTGCAACGGCTTTAATTGATTCGACGACATGACTAAAATCCTTTCGTTGTTTTGGTTTATCGTTAAACTGACCGATAAAAAATTATACTTGATTCAATGCACATTTGTGCTAAGATTGGCAGAAAAACCGGAGACGCACTTGAACCTAACTCTGCCCGCGCGCCAGCCATTCAACTTTCTATCCGTTGTCCAATCGCACGGATGGCTGCAACTGGCTCCCTTTCGCTTTGAACCGGATTCATCCATGCTGTTTTACACAGATCGCCTTGCCAATGGTCGCGTGATCGATTATCGGTTGTCCGGCGATTCAAAAAGTGTAACGGTCGAAACAAAAGGCAGGCTCAACAAAGCCGAACAAAACGAGGTCACCGAAAAAATCACATGGATGTTCGGACTCGATCAGGACTTTTCTTCGTTCTATAAAGCCACGTGTAAGGAACCGAAACTTCGCCACGCCGAAAGATTGGCGCGCGGCCGCGTGCTCCGTTCGCCGACATTTTTCGAAGACGTGTTGAAAACCATATTGACGACAAATACTTTATGGGCCGCGACCAAGCGGATGAATCTCAACGCCATCGCATCATTCGGGGATCCGCTGGCGGACTCCGATAAAAGGGCCTTTCCCACGCCCGATAGAATCGCCGCGTCCAGCCCCGAGGTCCTGAAAGAAGCGGTGCGCGTTGGTTATCGCGCGCCAGCCATCCATGAACTGGCTGTCCGCGTCGCATCTGGTGAACTGGACATCGAATCCTATAAAACATCAACACTGCCAACGCTTGAACTTCGCAAACAATTAATGAACATCCGCGGTGTCGGCCCATACGCGGCCGCCAACCTGCTGATGATTTTGGGACGCCACGATTTCATCCCGATTGATTCGTGGGCATTGAAAGTGGTCTCGCATGAATGGTATCGAGGCAGGCCAATCACAGCCAAACAAGTGGAAAAGAGATTTGCAAAATGGGGCGAGTTCAAAGGGCTGGCCTATTGGTTTTGGGATTGGAATTTGAAATACGAAGGAGTTTGAATGTACGAACATCATAGCCAACCGCTAGCCAGTCGAAAGGTTTTTGCGCAACGTCTGGCGCGCAATGTCGGGATTTCAGCAGGCATCATTTTGATCTCGCTTGGCATCGGCATGTTGGGATATCATTTTCTCGAAGGCTTGTCGTGGATCGACTCGCTTCTGAACGCCTCGATGATTCTCGGCGGCATGGGACCGGTGGATACGTTGCATACGACAGCAGGAAAATTATTTGCCTCGTTTTACGCGTTGTATTCGGGTGTTGTCCTGCTTGCATCGGTCGGCGTGCTGGCCGCGCCCATCGTTCATCGCTTTATGCACCATTTTCACTTGGTAGACAAGGACTAAGCGAGTATGAACATTCAAGTCAAACGCGTTTACGATCCGCCTTCTTCCGATGATGGATTGCGGATTCTTGTGGATCGTCTCTGGCCGCGCGGTCTTTCCAAGGCGTCGGTCAAATTGGATGAATGGATGAAAGAAATTGCGCCAAGCAATGAACTGCGCCAATGGTTCGGACACGATGAAAGCAAATGGGAGGAATTCCAACAGCGATATTTCAAGGAGCTTGACAGCCATTCCGATTTGATCGAACAATTACTTCAAAAGTCGCATACCGGCAAGTTGACTTTGCTCTTTGCCGCGAAGGATGAAGAACACAACAACGCGGTCGCGCTCAAAAATCATCTGGAAAGAAAACCTATGTAGGTCACGCTTGCGAAGTCCTCGGAGAGGAAAGCGTGACCTACATTGCAAGCAATCATGACCGAACCGCGCGCCATCCATTTTCTCGACCAGCCCATCGAAGTTTTATTCGATGCGCCTCCCGCTCGCGAAAAGACTCCGGATTGTCCGAATGACTTTATCTGGGAAGACAAAACGTATCGTGTGGTCGAGTTGCTTTCATCGTGGAGCGACTTCGCCCGCCGCGGCAAGATGGCATGCAACATGCGCCCAGCACACGCAGAGGCCGCGTCCACGCGCAGCTCGTTGAACGTGGGACGATTCTTTTTCCGCGTGCGCGTTGACTAGGGACAAATATTCGATTCCAAGATAGAAATACAACCGCTTATCAGTATTGCCAAAGGGACGATTTATGTGCCATTGTACGCGAAAATCAACTTGATTTTCGGCTGCAATCTCAACCGCGACATGTGCGCCAACCGCAACCTTTTTGTATCCTTTTCCCACCTTCCACCCAACCTTGAATCATTAATATAAAAGCGCTGACAACATCGGCGAGAGCCGCTTCACATCTCCGCTCGATGTGTGTGGAAAGGAACGAAAATGGAACACGATGGACAACCCGCTTCACAGAAAATCGCTTACCTCATCAAGCGCTTTCCTCATCTCTCTGAAACGTTTATCCTGCACGAAGTCTTGGAACTCGAACGGCAGGGACTCTCCCTGCGCATCTTTTCGCTGCTCGAACCGACCGGCAAGATAAACCAGGCGGCGGAAGAAGTGCGGGCGCCGATCGCCTATCTTCCTCAGGGATTCCCCTTTGGGACGTTGAGCCTGTTCGAGGCGGCGTTCAGACGATTTCTAAAAAGTCCCCGCTCTTTCCTGGGCGTATGCGTGACGGCGCTCGTCCGGTTTCACCACCCGAGCACGCCCCGCCATCTTCTCTACGCGGCTTACATCGCCAACCAGGTCGAACAGGAGGGCGTCACGCACCTGCACGCGCATTATGCCAATACCCCGGCGACGGTCGCGCTGCTTGTGCATCAGTTTACCGGCATCTCTTACAGCTTCACGGCGCACGCCAAAGACATTTATCTCTCGCAAAAGGGCATGCTGGCCTACAAAATGAAGAATGCGCGTTTTGTCGTGACCTGTACAGGATACAACCACCAATATCTTGCTTCAGTAGCTGATCCGCGCAGCGACGTCCCGATCCATCGCATCTATCACGGGTTGGACCTGCGCGTCTTTCCCTCGGACCCGCGCCGGGTTCCGCCTGCGGATGGACGCCCGCTGATTCTTTCCGTCGCGCGCCTGGTCGAGAAGAAGGGATTGTCCTATCTTCTCCAAGCCTGCCGCCGACTCGAGGATCAAGGCTATGACTTTGACTGCCGCATTGTCGGCGAAGGCCCGCTGCGTCCGATCCTCGAAAGGCAAATCCGCGAACTGGCTCTGACCAATCGCGTGAAGTTGTGGGGCGCGGAAACGCACGAGCGCGTCATCGAAATGTATCAGCAGGCGGCGCTGGTGGCGCTTCCCTGCGTGGTTGCCAGCGACGGCGACCGCGATGGGATTCCGAACGCGCTGGTCGAGTCGCTTTACATGCGCGTTCCAGTTGTCTCCACGCCAGTCTCCGGCGTGCCGGAGTTGATCCGTTCCGAGGACAACGGCTTGCTCGTCCCAGAGCGGGATGCGGATTTATTGGCGGACGCCATGGCGCGACTTCTCGATCATCCATACTTGCGCGAAAGATTGGCAGAGGTCGGTCGGCAAACCGTCCTGGCGAAATTCGACATGGCGGCCAACGCGCGCTATCTCACGCAGCTATTTATGAATCTCGATCACAAACACGCGGCTGAGGAAGACGAAGGACGTATTCCGATTCCAGCGAATTTGTTCCCCGGGAACGCCAACCAGACCGCAACCTTTTCGCACATGCCTGCCAACAACGTCCAACTAGACTTGAAGCAATAACGTACAAGAAAGGTTGGATGATCTTATGCAAATGCTATCCGTGTCATCGAGTCTATTCGAAGATCGCGTGGTCGATAACAGGATGCGCTTTCTATTTTATTGTCACGATACCTACGGACTGGGTCACATTCGACGCGCTCTCTCGCTGGCCGCGCACTTTACCGAGACAATGCCGAACGCGGAAGTGCTGATCGTAACCGGCTCGCCATTTGCCCATTCTTTTGCATTGCCGCCTCGCGTGGATTACGTCAAGATGCCGGCTGTGACGAAGATGAACAGTGGAGCCTACCGCGCCCGCAGCCTCGATTTGGAATTCTCCTCCATTCGCGACCTGCGCGCCTCGATCCTGCGCGAGACGGTGCGGTCGTATCGCCCGAACGTCTTTCTGGTGGACCACGCGCCGCAGGGTCTGAAAGGCGAAGCGCTTCCTGCGCTGGCAATGTTGAAATACACGCAGCCCGAATGTCTGCGCGTGCTGGGTCTGCGCGACATCGTGGATTCCAGCCAGGTCATTCAAAAAACGTGGAGCGCAGAAGGTATCTACCAGACGCTGGAACAGGATTACGACCTGATCCTCGTTTATGGTTCAAGAGGACTTTACGATGTGGCGGAACAATATGGCTTGCCCGTCAGTGTTAACCGGCGCATCCGTTATTGCGGTTATCTTGATCGTGTCACGGATATGGACACAACGCAGATTTCTTCGCGTTTCAATCCTTTGGTTGCGCTGACCGCGGGCGGAGGCGGCGATGGCTTCCCGATGATGCGTGACTATTTGATTGGTTTGCGGCAACTGACGGATATCCCATTCGACAGCATTCTGCTTACCGGACCTTTGATGGATGAGGCGGAACAGAACGAACTGCGCGGGCTGGCGACTTTCCTGCCAACGGATAAAGTACGAATCGAATCGTTCCTGTCCGATCCATTGCCGCTGCTGCGCTCCGCGGATCTCGTGGTTGCCATGGCAGGTTACAACACCACCTGCGAACTTTTGGCTTTGAATCAGCGGATGCTGCTGGTGCCGCGCATCGTCCCGCGCCAGGAACAACTCATCCGAGCTTCGATCCTGTCTCAACATGGATTGGCGCAGATGTTGTCCCCGGAACACATGACGCCTGAG
>JAJYOH010000140.1 GCA_021796315.1 Chloroflexota bacterium | reverse complement strand
CCAGACTTCCGAAAGAATATCGTTCACTGCTTTGGAAGCAGCCGACGTTAACGTAATGGTCTGAACATCAATTTCCTGTAACATTGATTCTCCTTGTACGGATAAGTCGAGCGAATTTGACCTATCTTATCAAAATAAGGTTTAACTGTCAACGATAGCGGGCATTTCCCATTTTCTTGACACAAACCCCATGCGCCTGTAAAATCCGTCTGCTTTCAATAAGGGCGCAAGCCCTATTTTATTTCAGCTCGGGAGGAATCACCCCACATGTACGCTATGCAAGGACTTACTTCACTGGAAGTCATCGCGATCTGGGTCGTGTTCGGCATTGCCATCGTCGGCCTTTTGTACGCGATCTTCCTCCGCTCCCAAATCCTGAAAGAGGACATGGGCACGCCCAAGATGCAGGAAGTCTGGGGCGCGATCAAGGATGGCGCGGACGCTTATCTGCGCAAGCAATTGCGCTCCATTCTGCCTTTGATCGGTGTCCTGACGGTGGCGCTCTTCTTCTCCGTCTACATCGTTCCGCCGTCGCCTGAGGCTTTGGAGCGCTTCAGCACTATGACGCCGGATCAAGTCCGATTGATCATTGGCATCGCGCGCGCGTTGGCTTTTATTATGGGTGCTGGCTTTTCACTGACGGTTGGGCAAATCGGCATGCGTATGGCTGTGCAGGCTAACGTGCGCGTTGCCTCTGCATCCAAACGATCTTTTGCTGACGCGCTGCGTATTGCCTATCGCGCTGGTACCATCACTGGAATGTTGACTGACGGCTTGGGTCTGCTCGGTGGAACCGTGATCTTTATCCTACTCGGTATCGCTGCTCCAGATGCTTTGCTCGGCTTCGGTTTTGGCGGCACGCTCCTGGCCTTATTTATGCGCGTGGGCGGCGGTATCTTCACGAAGGCGGCTGACGTCGGCGCGGATCTGGTCGGTAAAGTGGAAGCCGGCATCCCGGAGGACGATCCGAGAAATCCGGCTGTGATCGCGGACCTGGTCGGTGACAATGTCGGCGACTGCGCCGGTATGGCCGCCGACATTTTTGAATCCTACGAAGTCACGATCGTGGCCGGACTTATTCTGGGTCTGGCGCTCTGGCACCTGACCAACCGCCTCGAATGGATCATCTTCCCGTTGATGGTGCGTGGTATTGGCGTGCTATCTTCGATCATTGGCACTTACGTTGTGCGTGGCGGCCCTGGTAAAGGCGGCGATGCCATGGCTGCTATTTTCCGCGGCTTCCTTTCTTCTGCGGCCATTTCTGTTGTTCTGTTCTTCATCACCGGTTTTATCTACCTGAATGGCCCAGCGATGACTCAGTGGGGAGGTTGGTGGCGCACGCCTGCTGCTGTAGGCGTGGGCGTTTTGCTCGCCATTCTCATTGATCGTTTGACTGAATACTTTACAGGCACGGAAGCTTCACCTGTCAACGATATCAAAAAAGCGGCGGATACCGGCCCGGCGACTTTGATCTTGCAAGGAATTTCGGTCGGTTTCGAGTCGTCTGTTTGGTCGGTATTGGTGATCGCCTTGACCATTGTTGCTTCCATCTTCATTTTCGGAAGCATCCCTGGCGTGGATGGCGCCAACAAAGTCACGTTCATTCTTTACGGCGTGGCGATGACCGGTATCGGTATGCTGACATTGACCGGCAACAACGTCGCAATGGACTCCTTCGGCCCAATTTCTGACAATGCCAACGGCATCGGCGAGATGGCCTGGCACGGCATGGAAGATAAGGAGACCAAAGCTGCCCAGCAGATCATGGCCGACCTGGATGCCGTGGGTAACACCACCAAGGCGATTACTAAAGGCGTTGCGATTGGTTCTGCAGTGATTGCGGCGGTTGCGTTGTTCGGCTCTTTCCTCGTGGACGTGAGCCGCGCTCAAGCCAGTGCTGGAATAGCCGAAGCGAATCGCATTGGCGCTCTGGGTATCCGTGTGGATATTCCCCAAGTCTTTGTCGGTATGCTCATTGGCGGCGCCTTGCCGTGGCTGTTCTCCTCGTTCGCGATCCAGGCTGTTTCTCGAGCCGCCTCCCTGATCGTACTGGAAGTCCGCCGTCAGTTCAAATTGGGCGTGTTGGAAGGCAAGGTTGCGCCCGACTACCGCCAGGCCGTTGGAATTTCGACGACTGCCGCGCAGAAGGAATTGGTCTCGCTGGCATTGCTCGGCATTCTTACGCCAATTGTCGTTGGCCTGCTCTTGCAGGTCGAAGCCCTCGGCGGTTTCCTGGCCGGCATTATTGTCTCCGGTCAATTGCTGGCAGTGTTCCTCAACAACTCCGGCGGCGCCTGGGATAATGCCAAGAAGTTGATCGAAGACGAGCCGAAAGATCCGAAGAAGAATCTGGGCAAAGGTTCCGAACGACACAAAGCTGGCGTGGTTGGCGATACCGTTGGCGATCCATTCAAGGACACGGCTGGTCCGGCTTTGAACCCGATGATCAAAGTTGTCAATTTGGTCTCGGTGATCATCGCCCCAATTGTTGTCCAATACGCTGGAGTGACAGGCGTTACGCTGTGGACAGTTTGGGGTGTTGCCCTGATTTTGATCGCTGTGTTGGCTTGGGCGGTGGTGCGCTCGAAGGCGCCGGCGTCTTCCATCTCCGCCAAGTAGGAAATACTGTAATCGTAGAGTCCGCCGCTTTTGTGGCGGACTCTTTACTTTAGATAGTAAGAAATTGGATTATGGTTGGGTAGCAATCTTGCCGAAATTTCCACATGCAAAGATTGCATAGTATTGGTTTTGATAAAGCGGATTTCTTTGTTGTTCGAGTTGTGGCAGGTGTTTCCAGAGCGGGTCCTGGTCAGTTACGACAAGCACATCGATAAAAAACTCCTTGCAGGACTGGTCGATTTCGCCCCAGCTTGATTCTAACAGGAATATTTTCGCCGTAGCGTCGACTCGATTCTCAAATTCTTTTGATGGAACACCATAAGCTGTTTGTCCGGCGATGGTCATGGGACGATTCAAATATAAACCTACGGGCCGATTTATTAGATCAGCTGGATCATGTTGAACGTGGATCTGTTCCGGTAAATTTGAATTAATGTAATCGTATGCCTGTCTCGCCGCAAAGGTTCTTTCGCCGAGTTTTGTGTCGGGGCTGAAACTGTTTGGAAAACCCGCGATACTCGCATCTACAAGGATCGGCCACGTTCGCAATAAAGCAACATCCATTATCGTGGTGACCAGGCCGAGCACGAGGAATACCTTTAACTGCCTTCTTGTTTTATTGATTTCAACGGATTGGCCGCTGTTTTGCCGGTCGTTGAAGAAAAACTTTGGCAATATATCCACACTCCAAATCAACAGGATGAATTGACCCAAAAGCCAGGCGCGCCAGCCTAGGTCATTGTTGCCGATCGCAGTTGATCGCGTGAATGAGCCGGCGAAAACTGTTACCGAAAGCAGAATGACTTCTGCCGCATAAAATGGTTTCTTTTTCCAAACGCCTTTGTTGTATTGTTGCATCCAGAGCAATCCGGCTACGAAAAAGAAACCGAGTTCCATCAGATAATTAAGAGGTAACAGGGCAAGGAAAATCAGATTACGCAATATTGGATGTAATTTGGATAGGAATGGAGCTACTATGTAAAGCTGGCGGACTTCAATTGCGATGGGGAATCCACCCGAAGAGCCGGAACCGCCGCTTAATAATCCTGCGATAAAGGGACTAATGGCAATCGCGGCGACAATCCCTGTGAAGGCCATGACCAAACCAAGCTGGCGCTCTTTTCTTAAGAGCAGGGCAATTATCCAGATACCCCAAAAAAGAACGAAGACAAGTGTTACATAAACGGACAGTCCAAAAGCGGATGCGAATGCCAATCCGGCGATAAACATGGCTTGTATTTGCCTGGAAAGTTTTTGGTCACGGACGGAAAGCAACAACATCATGCCAACCAAACAGGCGATCATTGCCGCGACGTGATGAGGCACCCAGGAAATCGCTCCGATCCAGGCAGTAATTTGCTCATTCCAGTGTTCGATATCGCCTTGCAGAACTGATGCGCCACTTGTCAAGCGGCTGCGGATTATCAAAAGCAATGCAGGGATAAAATCCAGGCCGCTGATGAGCAGCAAGCTGTTTCCCACCAACGCAGATTTCCAGGCTTTTGCTCCGTCGATGGGATTTCGCAATCGCAAGTATAAGGCGATGGTTGCCATAAGTGCCAATCCACACCATGCGACGCTGGCGATCATGGCAATGCGCCCGTCCACCCAGGGACCGCCTAGTTGAGCCACAAGACTGCAAGGGATGTACCAGAAATAATATAAATACGTCAGGCGGACAGGATGCCCCGGAAAGTAACTAGGATTGATGGGCGGCACTCCGCTGCGTGTCATGGCGTTGATAACGGCCGCGCGGGACGTGAAGTCGAATGAGATCACACTGTAGTAAAGCCGGTTGCCCCATTGAATGTCGACCAGCGACAGAATTGATAAAAGTGACCATCCCGCAGCGATATAAAGAGCAATTGATTGTAGTCGTTTCGTTTCTTTTGGAGTTGAGATTTGTCTCGTTTTTGCCAGAATAATTATGAAGACAATTGCGAATCCGCCCAGCGTGATGAAGGTGGCTGTAACCGAGATCAGATGCCAAGTGAGAAAAGTGATGATCGGGCTGATCGCAATCGACAGAACAATTGCAATCACAAAGCGTGTGGCAGGCAAGCGCTTTCTGAAATCGAAGAGATCGAATAGCCAGCCGATCACGTATCCTGGCGCAACATAGATTAACGAGAAGAGAACGGTGGCCAGACTTGTGCTGGCAATGTCTTGAAGTGTGAAGTTGGACATGCAGGCATCTCTCGCCGGGATGATTGATCAGGATTTGGCGCGGGCCCGGAAAAGCCGGATGATGGACTGGCCGCTTCGGGTGCGGACTTGAGGCGGGTTCACATCCTAAAAATTGATCCGCTCTTTTTCGATCACCAATGGACGGCGTATCACCTGCGTGTAAATCGCTCCGATATATTCGCCCATAATACCCAGGAAAATTAATTGAACTGAGCCGAGAAAGAAGAGACCGATGACAGCCGGGGCGAGGCCGACGGAAAATTGCTGCCAGAAAATCAGTTTGTAAATCAGGTAAGCCAGGCCGACTAAAAAACTAAGTCCCGCTGAGACAAATCCAAACATGGCGGCAATGCGCAAGGGAATTTTTGTGTAACTGGTCATACCCAGCATCGCCATATCGTATAGTGTGTAGAAGTTATTCTTGGTACTGCCGCGTTTGCGGCGCGGCTGGGTGAATGGGATACGGGCAATTGGAAAGCCGATGTCTGCAATAAGACCGCGAAAATAGGGATAGGGATCGTCAATTTTACGTAGAATGTCAACTACCTGCCGGTCATATATTCCAAAGCCTGTGAAGTGCTCGATCAATTCCACATCGGATAAATTATGAAGGACGCGGTAGTAGGCCGTGCGCAGCCAATAAAACAGACCAGCTTCCTGGCTTTTGGTTTTGACGCCGATCACTACTTTGTAGCCCTCTTCCCACTTGTGAATGAAATCGGGAATGCGTTCGGGCGGATCTTGCAGGTCTGACGCCATCATGACAACTGCATCGCCCGTGGCTTGCAGTAATCCATAATAAGGCGATCGAATATGACCGAAGTTGCGGGTATTGAAGATCGCTTTAACCCGTTTATCTTGCGAGGTCAGATTCCGAAGCAACTCCACGGTACCGTCGCTGGATGCATTATCTATAAAGATATGCTCGTACTCATAGTCCATGCCTTGCATGGCATTTTGGATGCCCTCGTAGAGGTCCTTAATATTCTCTTGCTCGTTGTAACAGGGGGTGACAATACTGATGGTTTTCATAATGCGCCTCCTACAGGCCGCGGCTGGATAATTGTTTACGTAGTTTTTCGTCCCGGTTATACAGGCTGTCCATCGCGTCAACCATCAGCGGGGCGTCTGCTTTGCAATCTTTTGCCAGGACCTGGTCGTTGAGTAATTCCCGGCAGGAGAGTTGTCCTTTTTGAAGCGGAATGGCCAGATAATAATCGTCTGGGGTTAGCACATGGCCCGCGGAGAGATTCCGTTTTGCGTACACGCCGCGCACAAGCGAAGTCAGATAATCAATTTCCTTTTGGGTTGAATGCGCCTTCTCCGTACCGGGCGCGCCGCACATTTCGCGCGCTTTTTGAAAAGCCTGGAACCACTCGGCGATCTGTTCGGGGGTGGAACAATAAGCGGCGAAGGGACGGTCGTCTGTTTTGATGTCAATGTGACGTTCAAACGTGCGCGCGCCTTTGGCGTAAGCGATCAACATGGACGAACTCCAGTCGTGATATTCATGCGTCGAAAGGCCGATGACGTGACCGGGATACCGATTACGCAGGAAATCAATCTGGTTAAGTTGAAGTTCGGCGTCTTCGGATGGGTAGAGTGAAACGCAGTGATTGATCGCCAGCGGAATATTGCGGTTATTGAAGAACGTCACCATATCGTCCATGTCTTTCAACGACGAACCGCCTGTGGAGACCATGACGGGTTTGCGCGCGCGCGCGATCTTTTCAAGCAAAGGCCAGTCTGTAATATCGGAACTGGCGACTTTGATGATCTCGATTCCAAGTTCCACGCACAGTTCCACCGAGCGATCGTCGAAAGGCGTAGCCATTCGAACACATCCAATGCGCCGAATCGCTTCCGTAAGAGCCGCCAGATCATCGTGCGAAAGTTTGGTGTCCAGGGTTTTTTTGATGTAGCGGATGTTTTCCTTTTCAAGAAAATCCTTGTGGATGAATGTATCCACATCGCGGAACTGGAGTTTGATCGCGGCGCGCACATTGTTGTAGCGCGCCACCGTTCCAAATTCGTGGACGATGCGCAGGCCGCGCTGGATATCGCCCCAGTGATTGTTCGCCAATTCCAGGACGAAAAGGTCCTCAAAAATATCGCGATTTATCATGTGATTCTCCTTTGCTTTATTTGGACGATGAATTTGCTTGTGTTGTTTTGACATATTTTGCGCCTGGTCATTCTTCCCACAACGGGATAAGCATATTTTTCTGCAATTCCTCGCGCTCCAAAAATGGATACATATCCTCCAGCGGCGCGGAGACGATGCGGCCGTCTGGCAAGGCGCGCGAACTTTGGCGCGGCTCAAATCCCTGAGATGGGTCGAGCATCACTTCGCAAACGACCGGCCCGGGAGTCCTCAACGCGTCTCGAATGCCGTTTTTAAAATCCGCCGTATCCAGGCGCATGGCCGGAAGCCCGTAGGCCCGCGCCACTTTGACGGTATCAGGGAAAGTTAATCCTGAATCCGGTCCTTCTCCAACCGCGCCGCCGAAGAAACCCTTTTGGGAGGTTCGGATCGAGAGATAGCCCTCGTTGTTGAGAACAAAGATTTTCAGCGGCAGTTGATAATTGACCACCGTCTGAAGTTCCTGTATGTTGAGTTGCAGGCTTCCGTCCCCGGCGAGACAGATCACCTGCCTGCCGCCTCCAGCCACGGCTGCGCCGATGGCGGCCGGAAGGTCGTATCCCATCGAAGCGGAACCCGAATTGGAAAATAATCGTTGGCCCAATTTTATTTTTCCGGCTTGAAATGAAATGATGCAGGCAGATGCGTTACCGGTGACAACGATATCGTCTTTGCCAAGCTGGTCAAATAATGTTTCCATGAAATGATACGGGTTGATCTTTCCGTTGAAGGCGCGATGCTTTGGCAACACAGCGGGATATTTTTCGTTGCGTTCCCGGCACCATGAAAGCCAGCCTTTAAATCTTGTTGAATCCCAATCCGTGAGTTGCGCCTTCATCTCGCGCAGGAAGTCACGCAAGTCGGCCTGGATGGGAAAATCGGGTTTGATCGTGGGCCGATTCAATTCTGCCGCGTCCACATCCACCCAGATTTTATATGCGGCGCGCGCAAAAGATTTCCAGGCGTATCCGGTTTGGCGGATGTTCAAGCGGCTTCCCAGAATCAGAAGAACGTCTGAATTTTGAACGGCAAAATTTCCGCCGCGCGTGCCGATGGTGCCGGGGCGTCCGCAAAAAAGCGGGTTGTCAGACGCGATGATGTCATGAGTCCAGCCGGTGACCACGGGGATGCCAAGCCTGTGAACGACATCGAGGAATTGGTCGGTTACGCCGGCAATGCGAACTCCGCTTCCAGCCAGAATGACAGGACGCTCGGCGTTTTTTAAACGGCGCAATGTTTTGGCGATGGAAGCGGATAGTTTGGCGGGATCAGGTTTTGAGTCGGCGGAGGAAGCGAAACCTTCGAGGGCGGTTTCATCTATCTGGCTGGATTGCACATCAATGGGAATGTCGAGCCAGCACGGGCCGGGTCGTCCGTTTTGCGCGAGTCGCCAGGCTTTTTCGAGATGAAACCGAATCGTCTGCGGGTCGGTCACTGTGACTGCGTATTTTGTGATCGAGCGGATCATTGAAACGATATCGGCTTCCTGATCTCCAAGCTGACGCAAGCCGGGCAAGTCATACGATCCGATGAATGTTTCGCGTTTGACCTGGCCTGAAAGGATCAACATTGGGATCGAATCCGTCCATGCTCCGAAGACGCCGTTCAAAGTGTTGATGCCGCCTGGCCCGGTGGTGACGTTCAGCACGCCGGGTCTTCCAGAGATGCGGGCGTAGCCTTCGGCGGCCATGGCGCTGGCCTGTTCGTGATGATTGAAAATGGTTTTGATCTTTGGGTTGGAGCCGATGGCGTAATTCAGGAACATGGAGCCGCCGCCGGTAAGCATGAAGACATGGCGGACGCCAAAATCGTCGGATAGTTTTTGGGATATATATTCGGAAACACGCATAAAGTGCCTCTTTTAAATGCGCAGTTAGTCGTTGGTTACTGGAAGCCGCACGTAATTAAATTAGATGCTGGGTCTGGTAACAGAGAATGATATTCGCTCTGGATTTCGTTTGCCCATTTGAATCGTAAAACCCGAAAATCACAAAATGTATATTGAAATGCTGACTGAAGGCCTGCATCGGCATTTTGTTTTTGATCTACAGTTAAATTTTGTATTTGTAGAACCTTCTTATATTGTTGATAGGCGTCCAAATGTTTTCCTGTATTAAGGTAGGCTCGAGCCATCCCAAGCAGCGCCTCGGGATTTTTGGGCTCAAGGACCAGCCATTGACCAAAATATCCAAGGGCGTCTGCGTAATCATTGTTCGCCTGAGCTTGCTCCCCATAGAATTTCAACTTACTGATTACGTTCTTAGCAGGCAAGGTGGAAGGCCTCTTTGTGTTGAGCATGTAAATTGCTAAAATGCTTATGCCAATCAGTACGCAAAATAGGCTTGCTGCAACTATGAGTTTTCGCGTATCCATCCAGATAGCAATTTTCACCCTCGCTCTGTTCATTGATTTTTCATCAATAGTCATTATTGTGACCATGATGATCATTGCAAGTGGATTTAGTAGCGTGGAAATACTCGTTTCAGGATAAGCCGCAATATGCAGATAAGATTTGGGTATAAACAACAACCCAAAAAGTGCGGCGTATGCTTTGTTGTATCCTGACACCTTTGTGGTCTTAAGCCACATGAAGAAAGGTACATATAAAAGTATTAATCTGTAATCGGGAGAAGATGGTGGGAGCAATAGAATGCCGCAAGTTATTATAGCGGCTTTCTTCCATAGCTTTGTTTTGATAAAAAGAGTCGTGCCTGCGATAAGACTTATTAGAATGAAGTCTAGTATTGTATTGGCACTGGCTACGCCCAAACCTATGCTTTTATCAACCGATCCTTTTGAAAACAGGAGGATGAGATATTGTATTCCAGCTGAAAAACTGTTATTGAAAGCAATGTTGCGTCCGTTCATTGCATAAAAAATCGAACTGATGCGCAGGTTTTGCAGATGAGCACCAATGTTGGCTATTAACCCGCCCGGATAAAGGGCGTAGCCGGCTAGGTTAAGCAACGCAGCAATGCCCAATGTAACAAAAGTAAGTCTATATTTCTTGTCTCCTATCAGGATAAGCACATATCCAATCGGAAAAAGTTTCGATGCGATGGCAAAGGCCAGAAACAGTGTGCTTAACCAAGGTTTGCGTTCGTAAAACAAGAAAAACAAATACAAAAAAACGAATATGAAGAACTCAAAATTTCCCCTGTTCAGCAAGAACAGCATTGGATAGGATAGAATTCCAAAGACTAAAACTGCCGAAAGTCCGGCTATTCCGTAAATTTCACGATAGCATATGTAGAGAAAAGCCCCAATGCTTATCAGCAAATACAGTATAAATGATGTCTCGATTGAGAACAACCGGAATGGCAGGATCAGCCAATAGGCAAAAGGAAAGTAGACTGGTCCGGACTGATTGATTTCCCAGTATTTCCCCGGGGTGATCTCTGGCACGACAAAGGGGTTGGTAGTCATCTCGGTATGGTCTGTGAGATGGAGATAAGGATTATCGGCGATTTTGTAAGGCAGATAGAAGTCAAGGAACTTGGACTCTGGGGCAAAGAAGAAAGTGTTGTACGGATAGCCAAGGTTTAAGTAGTTCCCGATAATATAGTTACATAGAAACGATAAACTGAAGCCCATCAATAAAATCCATAATGCTAATTGGATATGTACTTGTTTCAATCTTGCTGTGGGCATGATCTTATGTTCCATGTTTAAGATTCTTGATGGTTAGACAAAGTGCTTTTGAGAGCGTGATCGAGGTGCTTAATCCCAGTTCGTTTCTTGCGCGTTGAATAACTGGAATATATCGTTCCGGCCTTTTCTGCGGATTTGCTATGCCGATGATCTTTACACCGATTGTTTCGGGGAATTGTTTAGCCACACATTGGGCGACTTCTGCTGTGGAGAACGACTCATTGCTTTCGACATTATGTGGACGGCAGGATTGACCTTTAAACAGAATTGTCCAGAGCCAGATGGCTAAATCGGTAGCATAGAGATACGAGCGTTGTGGTGTGCCATCGCCTTGCACAATGATTGGCCCACCATTCATCGCGTCAAGAATAAAGTTGCCGATGGCAACGTGAATATCCCGGGGTGGCGCTCCACCGGTTTTTCTGGATTCTGTATCCTGCGAATATTGACTGCAATTTTGGGTGAAGCTGTTTGGATATCTTACCATTATCCTTGTATTCTCGATTCGCTTGGGTTACCGTGGAAGGAACGCATCAGGCCGGTGGTCATTATCAATATCGTCAAAACGAGCATCAGCAAGGGGTTAAGTAATACCGATATGCTGGCTTCAGGCAAAAGAG